>JBEISY010000073.1:0-7574 GCA_040375175.1 Chitinophagaceae bacterium | reverse complement strand
TGGGCGGGAGGCAGCAGTTTCAGGGGTTGTTTGAGCATCTGCCGGGGGTTTGTTTTTTTGTGAAGGATGCGGAGCATCCGTATGTGCAGGAGAAGCCGTTCGATTGGATCCGTGGTTATCAAGTAGGTGGGAAAAGTCTGTTGTGGGCGAGGCAAACACAAAGATGGAGCGCCTATGATTTTGAAGGTCCTGCCCGCGATGGCTATGCCGTTGACTGGCCGATACGATACAATGATCTTGCACCCTGGTATAGTTATGTAGAGAAATTTGCAGGTATCTCAGGAAACAAGGATGGACTGGATATCCTCCCCGACGGTGAGTTCTTGCCACCCATAGAATTGAGTTGTGTTGAAAAGTATTTTCAGGAATCGATTGCTAAGCACTACCCAGATCGTCCGGTGATCTATGCACGCTGTGCACACCTTACCAAGCCTCAGCAGATCCATTTTGATCAGGGCAGGGCGCAATGCCAGAACAGAAACCTCTGCCAGCGCGGATGTCCCTTCGGCGGATATTTTTCCAGTAACTCATCAACCATACCCTGGGCAGAACGTACGGGCAACCTTACCTTGAAGACGGATGCCGTGGTACACTCCATTATTTATGACGAGAAGCAAGGCAAGGCAACAGGCGTACGCGTCATCGATGCAAAAACCAATCAGGCCACTGAATATTTTGCACGCGTCATTTTTGTGAATGCAGCTGCACTCAATACCAATCTAATCTTATTGAACTCCATATCTTCCCGTTTTCCAAATGGATTGGGGAACGATAGCGGAGTACTTGGAAAATATGTGGCCTTCCATAACTACCGGGCACGCATAAGCGCAGTTCATGAGGGGCATAAAGACATCAAGACGGAGGGCGGAAGACCTACCAGCGCTTATCTACCGAGGTTCCGTAATGTGAAGAAACAGGAAACAGATTTCTTGCGCGGTTATGCTGCAGGGTTCTATGCCGGTAGGGGAATTCAACGCAATGCCGACGGATTTGGGGAGGCGTTGAAAAACAATCTTGCAAAGAAAGACCTGGGACCATGGTCGGTGGGTTCCCATATGATGGGCGAAACCATTCCCAAGGAGACCAACCATGTACGACTGGATCCCAAGCAAAAAGATGCATGGGGCATTCCGCAGGTCGCCATCAATATCAGCTATGATGAGAATGACGACAAGATGACGAAGGATTTCATTGAACAGTTCACGGAGATGTACACCAAGGCAGGGTTTACGGATATAAAATCGAACGATTCCAAACAACCCCCCGGACTGGATATCCACGAGATGGGTGGTGTACGTATGGGCCATGATCCGAAGACCAGCATGCTGAATAAATGGAACCAGTTGCATGCCTGTAAGAATGTGTTTGTAACGGACGGCGCTGCTATGACATCTACATCAACACAAAACCCCAGTCTCACGTATATGGCGCTGACGGCAAGAGCGGCGGACTATGCGATGGAGCAGATGAAGAAAAACAACATGTAGTTTAGGTCGCAGTTCGCGAGGTCGCAGGTCGCGAGGTCGCATGGTTCGCGGGCAAATCTGCGACCTTTGCGACCTGCGAACTATAATTTGATTGTGACGCCCATCTGCACATTAAAGGTTCTAGGCAAGGATTTCACCGGCAGTCCCTCGTTCATAGAACTAAGAGCGAAATTATACTGCGGACTAACGTAAATGCCTACTCGCTTTCCAATGAAATAAGTAGCGCCTCCGCCGATCATTCCATTAAAATAACTTGATTTGAGGTTGGTGGTTCGGCCGCCATAGTATTGGTATTGGTGCTTTACCATGGCATTGAGGTTTTGTTCCGTTAGTACATTAATTCCGGACCCTGCTATTACAAAGAACTGCAGCTTATTGTTCCCGAAATGATACTTGACATTCAGGGGAATGTTCAGGTACTTTAATGAATTGGTGGCCAGCTGCGTAGTGACCGTATCGCCGGGCCTGGGATAGTTTCCTTGTTTCGGATTGATGAAATAAGTACCTGCAGAGCAATCCAGGCGATATTTTACTTTGCCATCGATATCTTTCTCTGCTTTGATTTGCTTGGGTTGGATGGTTACATCAAGTTGCATGAGTCCAAGTCCTGATTGGATCGATAAGTTTTTAGCAATGCGAAAATCAGCGAGGAGGCCAACACTGATCTGACTGGGAAGATGCTCTGTTGTTTCCATGTCTTTCCGCATATTGGTTCCCCAATTGGAGCCGTCGTCTTTCAAATTTATACTATGGTTTTGAAATCCCACGTAAGGGGTGAGAGAAAATCCAGACAATTGTAATCCGGCCGCTTTTTTATTGGCTACCGGGATCTTAGTGGGCGTTGTTGACTGATCAGCTGCTTTTGGAAATTTGTTGTTTTTTGCAACTGCGATCACTGCATCATTTACAGGAATTTTGATTGATGATTCCGGCAACAAATGCTCTTTCACAGGAGGCAATGTTCTTGCCATCTCCCATGTTATCTGCTGCTCCTGCCTTTCCGGATTTACAGGTTCACTGATAGATGAAGAGGGTAGGGTTTCAGAGGAAGCACCCGATGAACTTGTTTTTGCCTTTGTATTCGTTTTTGGCTGTTGCTTCTTGTTTCTTTCAACCACTATTTTTTCAACCGAAGGTGATATTCCCGATGTATTCAGCTGGTCTGGAGTTGACTTAACTGGTTCTGCATTTGTGGGTGAAGAAGATCCGGGCTTTTGTTTTTCTGCATCTTCAGACATTTCTACGGTTTTCCCCTCTGTGCCCAATGCCCCTTGCCCAGTGCCTTTCTTCTCATCCTGTGCATCGCGTATAAAATAGCCTGCGGCAAACAGTGTTGCTCCGCTGATGATGATCAATGCCACAATCGCGGCTCTGCCGGACATGCGGAAAAAGCCCCCGATGGGTTTACGATCTTTCTTGTCCAGCTCTTTTTCTATGGCTTCCCAGACTGCCGGCGTGGGAGTCTCTTCTTTGCCGTTGAGGCCAGTCCTGAACAGATCATCTTTAGGGTGTAGATCTTTGCTCATAGGCTGGCAAGTTTGGGTGAGTTGATACTTTCGAGTTTCATGACTTCACGTTGAAGAATTAGCCTTGCATCATAGAGATTGGACTTGGAAGTGCCTTCAGTGATCTTCAGTGCTTCCGCGATTTCTTTGTGTTTCATGCCTTCAAAGACGTACAGATTAAAAACGAGCCGATAAGCCGGAGGTAATTTTTGCACCAAGGCCAGTAGGTCTTTATACCCGATCCTCGAGAAAGTCTCATTGCTTCCTGCTGTTTCCACAACTTCTCCCCTGATGGATACCACAGGATACATCCTTGCTTTTTCCCGAAAACGTTGCAAGGCAACATTGACGATGATCCGCCGGACCCAGCCCTCAAAGGAGCCTTCCCGACGGAACTGCGACAAATGCATAAAAACCTTGATAAAACCTTCCTGAAGGATTTCCTCCGCTTCTTCCCGGTTACCCGTATAACGGAGGCAGACCGGCAACATCCTGGGCGCAAAGAAACTGTACAACCGGTTCTGCGCTGCGCGCACGCCGGAAGTACAATCCTCAATGATTTGTTCCAGGTTGTTCAAGTCAAATAGTTCGCTTGCTGTCATAGATGACAGTTTAATTTTTTTGGTTGGGTATACACAGCAAGGCAGAAGGGGTGAATATCAATGCTAAGAAAAATATTTTTCTTTTCACAGCTGCATGACAAAAGTTAAAACGCTCATAATAACAACAGGGTTTCCCAACTGTTCGAACGGAGTTTGTATCCAGAACACGGAAAACCATTTTTCTTCACAGCAAAATCTGTATCATGGTAAAACGTAGTAATTTATTGTTCAGTTTGTTAGCAGTTGTTTCCCTCTCCGTACTCCATTTCCAGGCCTGCACCAAAGATGAATTAAGTGCTTCCGGCTCCGGCGAAACGCAGAGCCTGAAAGTGTATCTGACCGATGACCCGGCACAGTTCGACAGCCTTTTTGTTAGGATCAATTCCGTTGAGGTAAAGCTTGATACCGGAAAGCACAGGGACGATGACGACTGGGGAGATCGTTCAGACAGTCTCGATAAAGATGACGATGATGACCGCAAGGGAAAGGATGATTTCGGACAGTGGGATACACTTAATGTAGCTGCCGGAGAATACAATATCCTCGCCCTTCGCAATGGCATCGATACCGTTCTCGCTCAAGGAACTGTTCAAGGTACTATCCGTAAGATCAGGATAGCGATCGGTGCCGTTCGTGTGGTGAAGAATGGCGTTTCATACCCTGTGAATCTCTTGCCTGGCGTACGAAGCAACTATATCTATATCAAACTTCGGAAAGAACATGTCCAGACCAGCGGTTCAAACGTAGCAACATGGATCGATTTTGATGTGTCCCGTTCCATCATCGAGATCAATGGCAAGTATTATCTCAAGCCGATTTAAAGTACGTGGTTTGGCGGAGGGGGTATACTCCGTGTTGTATGATGGCAACAATGGTTATGCTGATGCTACTATAACCAATGTGAGTGTGAGTAAGGGGAAGGAGAAGGAACTTGCGACCGTCACCCTGAAGAAGTAACCATTATGATTAAAGGGAGAAGATAAAGGGAGAGGTGCGAAGTTTAGTTCAGCTTCGCACTTCTTTATCTTCTCCCTTGTTCTACATGCCAAATACACTCAGAAACTTGATCCGCATGATCTTCAACTGCTCCCATTCCAGGCTGAGGTCAGCGAGTTCTTCCTGCGCTACTTGCAGGCTGCTGGTTTCACAGCTCTTGAAATAGTCCAGGATATCCTGCTGGTCATCTTCATCCACTAATTGGTCAATGGCGTAGTCCAGATTAATTTTGGTGCCTGATGCAACAATGGTTTCCATTTCTTCAAGCAATTGTTCCAGCCGCATATCTTTTGATTTCGCGATGGTTTCCAATGGCATCTTTTTATCCACTTGCTGAATGATAAAAACTTTGTTACTGCTCTTGTTCACCACGCTTTTCATCACAAAGTCATCGGGCTTCACCACATCGTTCTCTGCAACGTATTGACTGATCAGGTCAATGAATTGTTTTCCGTACCGCAGCGCCTTGCCTTTGCTGACGCCACTGATTTTTTCAAGTTCTTCCATGCTGGTAGGATACTGCGTAGCCATATCTTCCAATGAACTTTCCAGGAAGATCACAAAAGGCGGCAGTTTCTTTTCCTTGGCCACCCGCTGGCGCAGGGCCTTCAGCATTTCAAACAAAGCAGGATCGGCAGATGCCGGGCTGCTGCTGTCTACCACTTCATCATCGTCTTCATAGGCATCTTCGTAGAGGTTGTTGAGAATGATTTTGAAGGCCGATGGCTTCTTGAGGAAGGCATCGCCTTTTTTTGTCAGCTTCAACACGCCATAGTCTTCAATATCTTTATGCAACATGCCTTCCAGCAACAACTGCCTGATCAATGAGTTCCAGTAATGATCCGGCTGATCGTTCCCCGATGCAAAAACATCCAACTGATCATGCCGATACATCTGGATCTGCGGTGTAAGTTTACCGGCAACAATAGCAATCACATATTCTGCGGCAAAACGTTCATCCAATGTCTTGATGACTTTTAGCATCTGTTGTGCTTCTTTCTTAGCCTCCACCTGTTCTTTTGGATTCAGGCAATTGTCGCAGTTCTTGCAGTCTTTTTCTTTGTACTCCTCGCCAAAATAACTCATCAGGGTTTTGCGTCTGCATACGCCACTTTCCGCGTACGCAACGGTTTCATTGATGAGTTGCGCGCCCACCTCCCTTTCACTCAGGGGCTTGTCCCGCATGAGATGCTCCAGTTTCGAAACATCCTTATGCGAATAATAAAGCAGGCATTTGCCTTCCATTCCGTCCCTTCCTGCCCTTCCGGTTTCCTGGTAATAATTTTCTATGCTTTTGGGAATATTGAAGTGGATCACAAACCGGATATCGGGTTTATCGATCCCCATTCCAAAGGCGATAGTTGCCACAATAACCTGTACATCCTCGTTCATGAACTGGTCCTGCCTGTCTGCCCGCACCTTGCTGTCCATCCCTGCATGATAAGCCACAGCCTTGATGTTGTTGGCCATCAGCATATCGGCAAGCTCTTCGGTGGTCTTCCGGTTGAGGGTATAGATGATGCCGCTTTTGCCGCGGTTATCATGAATGAATTTGACGATGCTCTTAATGGTATTCTCCTTGTTGACTTTTGGCCTGATCTCGTAGTAGAGATTGGGTCTATTAAAGGAGGAAATGAAGATCTCCGGCTTGCGGAGGCCCAGGTTTTCAACAATGTCTTGCTGCACTTTTGGGGTAGCCGTTGCCGTTAGAGCGATCATCGGAACACCAGGCGCAATCTCCTCCATCATATCCCTCAGTCGGCGGTATTCCGGTCTGAAATCATGGCCCCATTCCGAGATACAATGTGCTTCGTCGACGGCAAAAAACGAGATCTTCAGGTCTGAGAATATTTCCAGGTTTTCTGCCTTGGTGAGGGTCTCTGGTGCCACATAGAGCATTTTTGTTTTTCCGGTGATGAGGTCGTCATGCACCTCCCTGATCTCTTTTTTCGTGAGGGTTGAATTGAGGAAATGGGCCACATCGTCCTTGGAGCTATAGCTTCTGACCAGGTCAACCTGGTTTTTCATGAGGGCGATGAGGGGGGAAACGATGATGGCGCAACCTTCGCTGATGATGGCGGGCAGCTGGTAGCAAAGGCTTTTGCCCCCACCTGTGGGCATGATCACAAAGGTATCATTACCGGCCAGCAGGTTTTCAATAACGGCTCGCTGGTGGCCTTTAAACTTGGAAAATCCGAAATGTTCTTGCAGGGCGCTGTCCAGATCTACGAGGGGAGCGGGCTGTATTTTGGGTTTTGAAGTCTTTTTTGCGCTTGATTTTTTCGCAGTTGTCATTATTAATATTTCTTTTATACGCCTGGCCACGCCTAGTGCCCAATGCCTCAATGCCTCAATGCCTAGCCAGAGCCTCTTGTCTATCTACATTAATGTAATACTTTTGCGGGAATTTCCATGGAAAAAGAAAGTATCAAAACCATTGCCCGAAAGACCGTTGAGCTGGAGGCGGCTTCTATACAGCTGCTTTCGGGGTATATCGACGACCATTTTGTGGCGGTGGTAGAACGGCTGCAGGCGATGAAAGGCAGGCTGGTGGTGAGTGGGATCGGGAAAAGTGCCATCATCGGCCAAAAAATCGTGGCCACCCTGAACAGTACAGGAACGCCTGCTATTTTTATGCATGCCGCTGACGCCATCCATGGGGACCTGGGCATGATACAGGAGGGCGATGTTGTTCTGGTGATCTCAAAAAGTGGCGAAAGCCCCGAAATAAAGGTGCTGGTACCCCTGATCAGGAATATGGGAAGCCTGCTGATCGGGATGGTGGGCAATATGGGTTCTTACCTCGCCCAACAGGCAGATCACGTGCTGAACACAACCGTGGACCAGGAAGCTTGTCCAAACAACCTGGCACCAACTGCGAGCACAACGGCCCAAATGGTAATGGGCGATGCATTGGCGGTTTGCCTGATGGAGGTTCGTGGGTTTACCAGCAGTGATTTTGCCAAGTTCCACCCCGGTGGCGC
>JBEISY010000114.1:0-6012 GCA_040375175.1 Chitinophagaceae bacterium | reverse complement strand
CGATCTCAACTGGCCCGGCGTAGCAGGTTGCTTATGCAATAAAGAATAACGGGTACGCATACCTGTAATATTTTCTATTTCTTCCGCAGACAATCCACCTACCCGATAAATAACCAGTTCATTTTCTTCCATCCCTATGATTGTAGACTCCACCCCTACCGTACAAGTACCGCCATCCAGGATATAAGGGATCTTCCCATGGAGGCCATCGTAAACATGTTGGGCGGTTACTGGACTTACATAGCCAAATGGGTTGGCCGATGGAGCGGCCAGTGGAAAGGGCAGGGCGCGAAGCAGTTCAAGTGCCATCGGGTGTGCCGGAATGCGGATCACTACTTTGTCTGAACCGTGGGTGATGATATCCGGCACCAACGCTGTCCTTGGCAGGAGAAAACTGACCGGGCCGGGTGAAAATGCAGCAGCAATTTTCCGCAGTGGGTCAGGGAGATCCGTGACAAAGGGTGCAGCGGCATCCAGGCTTTGGAGATGCATGATCAGCGGATTGAAACGAGGCCTCTGCTTAGCCTCAAAAATCTTTGCAACAGCTTCGCCATTGGTTGCATTTCCCGCGAGGCCATACACCGTTTCCGTGGGGATGGCCACCAGCTGGCCCTGTATCAGGAGCTCAACGGCGCGGGAAATGTCTGTGCCAATGGTTGTTATCACGGCGCGAAGATAACCAATGTCAAAACAATAAGCCAATCCCCATCCTTTTACACATGGCTGAACCATATTCTATTTTTTTTGTTCCTTTGCTTTATGAAGAAAAGTTGGATATTTCTTATAACCTTGTTTCTCGGTCTTAATGTATCAGCACAAATCACACCGGTTGGTTTTCACCCGCAGGAATACATCGATTTACTTGACCTCGGCGCAAAGAGTTATTTCGGTAAAGACAGTTGCAATACAGCAATCATGTTATACCGCTCGCCCGAGGTAGGATTGAAGAATATCTTTGACGTTTGGTTGCGGCCAGACCAAACCGCTGTGATCTGCATCCGGGGAACCGTTGTAAACGCCAGCAGTTGGCTGGAAAATTTCTATTCCGCCATGACACCCGCAATTGGAAAATTACAGGTGAATGATAGCACCAGTTTTACTTACAAACTTGCGGAGGATCCAAAGGCTTCGGTACATGTAGGTTGGATGATCGGACTTGCCCACATGGCACCTGGAATGGTCAAACAAATCAACAAAATATACACGGAAAAAAATGTAAAGAATATCATCATCTTCGGACACAGTCAGGGCGGTGCATTGAGTTTCCTGACCACTTCATATTTGTATTATCTGCAGCAGGAAGGTGGGATCCCGAAAGATATCTCTTTCAGAACCTATTGCAGTGCAGCACCCAAACCGGGCAATCTATATTATGCATATGACTATGACTACATCACCCGCAACGGTAAAAGTTTTACAATCGTTAATGCTGCAGACTGGGTACCCGAGTCTGGGTTCACTATCCAGACCCTCGATGATTTCAACGCCATAAATCCATTCACCAATATCAAGCCCACATTGAAGAAACAAAAAATGTTGGCGAGATGGTATCTCAACGGCGTATACAACAAACTGGATAAAGGGAGTGCCAAAGCCAACAAGCGTTTCACCAAATACCTCGGCAAAAAACTCTACCCGCAAGTTAAAAAATACCTGCCCCAGCTCAGGGAACCAGTTTACGCTACATCAATGAACTATATGCGCGCAGGCATACCTATTGTGCTCATCACAGATTCATCTTATCACGCCAAGTTCAACAAATCGGCTGACCAGCTGTTCCAGCATCATTTCTTTGAACCATATGAATGGCTGGTGAGGAGTATCTACCTACAGTAATGTGGAGGCACCCGTAAAATGCCCTCTGCCTATTTCACTATCTTATAACACCATCGCAACAACTTCCCCTCAAAATCAAATGGCGTTGTTGCCCTGGTAATGTCCTTTATGGATATAGCTTTGATCGCTTCTTTATTCAGGACAAACGTTCTCAGGTTAGTGGAAAAATATAACGTTCCGCCTGCGGTCATTTTTTGAAGACAAAGATGAATGAGCTCCACATGATCCTGTTGAATGTCCAGGAAATCTTTCATCATCTTGCTATTGGAAAAACTGGGCGGATCCAGCACCACCAGGTCAAAACTTTCGTCTGGTAAACCGGGCAGAACCTGCAACACATCGCCTTTGATATATCGATGTGCAGCACCGTCCAGTTGATTGAGTTGAATATTGCGCTGCGCCCAATCAATATAGGTATTGGATAGGTCGATGGAAACAGAATTGGCGGCGCCGCCATCTGCAGCGTAAACCGTAAACGAACCCGTATAACAAAACAGGTTCAAAAAGCGCTTACCCTTTGCCTCATTGCGCACCATGTCCCTCGTCATCCGGTGGTCCAGGAACAAACCCGTATCCAGGTAGTCGTGCAGATTCACTAAAAACTTCAACCCACCTTCCCCTACCACTACCTCCTCACCCTTCTCACTGATCTTCTGGTATTGGCTCTGACGGTCCGCCTTTCTTTCCCTGCGTTTGCAAAAAATCCGATCCCCCGGTGCACCGGTAACCTGCTCCAACATATCAATACTTGCGTCAAGCCAGAAGGCATAGTCTTCATCAGACAGGTCATGATTGGCCTTGTACTCCGCAACGTAGATCGAATCCTCGTAAACCTCAATGATCAGGGGAAACTCCGGTAAATCGCGGTCATAAAGCCGATAACAACTGATGTTCTGCCGGCGGGCAAGTTTTGAACGATGTTTGTACACCTTTTCCAACCTGTTGCGGAACATCAGGTATTTTCCTTCAGGGACCATAGTGCCAAGATCGAAAAAAATCACCAATTAAGGGCTAAATTTGACTGTGGTCAAAAAGCATCAGGTAGACAGGGTGACGCTTAAGGAAAACGGCATGCCGGCTTCTTTTGTATTCAGGACCATCGAGCAGATCGAATCCATGCAACATCCCGGTCAGTCTTTGGAACCCCATCGACATAATTATTACACTATTCTCTGGGTGCGGAAAGGGAGTGGTCTGCATCATATTGATTTCAGGTCTTATGATGTGAAAGACGATACCATTTACTTCCTCACACCGGAACAAGTGCACCATGTACAGATCAATCCCGGAGCCAAAGGATATGTGTTGCTGTTCACGCCAGATTTCCTTTATGAGCAGGGTTTGCCCCAGCACTGGATCGAAGACACAGGTTTCTTCTTCAGGTGTGATGACCTCGCGCCTTTTCATTTAACCAAAGAAATGGCCAGCCATGGCCTTGAGCACCTCGTGCTTCATATCCAGGAAGAATACACAGCCCGAAAACCATTCTACCTGGATGGGATCGGCTCCTGGCTGAAACTATTTCTATTGGAGTGCAAGCGGTTCTCGCATCAGAGCAATATCCAAGTTGAAACCAGGACACATACCAAGGCACAGATCGTTAAACAGTTCCGGGACCAGTTGGAAAATCATTACCATGAATGGCATAAGGTGTCCGACTACGCTCGCGAACTGCATATTACGCCCAACCACCTGAACGAGGTGATCTCCGTAGAAACCGGGACCTCTGCAAAAGACTATATCCTGAACCGAATCATGCTGGAGGCCAAGCGGTATGCCGGCTTTGCTGATATCACGGCCAAAGAAGTGGCCTATACGCTCGGCTTTGACGATCCCAGCCACTTCAGCAAACTGTTCCGCCAGCAGCAAAACCAAAGTTTTTCCGAATTCAGGGAACACATCCGTAAAAAATACCACTAAGACCATCGTTTTTCAATTGCCGGCTGTGAACCGAAGATGTAGTTTTGATGTTATAACATCGAATTTAAAAAACCTCATCATTATGTCAACAGCAGCAGCAGCAACAACTACATGGGCCATAGATAACATGCACAGTGAGATCTCCTTCAAAGTGAAGCATCTGGTGATCACTACGGTAACCGGCAAATTCAAGCATTTTTCCGGTAAAGTGGTATCCAGCGGTGATGATTTCGCTGATGCACAGATTGAATTTTCAGCAGACGTCAATAGCATTGATACGGGTGCAGAGGCACGCGATGGTCACCTGAAGGGTGCCGATTTCTTTGACGCGGCCAGTTTCCCTGAACTCAAATTCAAAAGCAACAGCTTTACGAAAAGCGGCGACAACTATGCACTGGTGGGCGACCTCACCATCCGCGATGTCACTAAATCCGTAACACTGGATGTAGAATATCTGGGAACCAACAAAGATCCATTCTATGGTAAAACCAAAGCGGGTTTTGAACTGAATGGCAAGATCCTTCGTAAAGATTTTGGTTTACAGTGGGATGTACTTACAGAAACGGGTGGTGCTGTAGTAAGTAACGAAGTGAAGCTGCATGTGAATGTCCAGATCGATAAAGTAGAACTCTAAATTACGCGATACAGTGTCTGCAAGGGAATGATGATGGCAATCAACCACAAGGTGATGAACATGATCTTTTGATTCCGGCTGAGCTCCGCAAGGGGCTCAGTTTTTTTTTGCTCTTGCTCCACCATGGGCTGGCGCTGCCAAAGCCTGAACAAGCGCGAAGCCAATAGCAAAATCAGCAGTGCGAGAATATAGGTTTTGTATACCACCATGACATAGCTGATCACAGCAGCAGCCAACAGGATAAAGATCGTTTGAAGTGATTGCTGAACCCTTGGGAAAAGAATATTCAGGATCTGGCCTCCATCCATCGGGGCAATGGGAATCAGGTTAAATAGATTGAGCAGGATAAACATCAAGGCCAGCAAGTAGAAGATATACTGGTTATTGTAAGCGTATAACATGCCGAACATTGTCCCTAAGACGAGGCCGGGAATAGGCCCGGCAAACAACACGATGAGTCGCTTTCCGGGTTCCACCGATGTGTGTTGACCCGAGACAAAAGCACCTAACATCGGCACAAACAACATCTCCAGATTACGGTATCCGAATGCGCGCATGGCTACGTAATGGCCCAATTCATGCAGCACAATCACCAGCACCAATAAAGCGATGCTGCGCAGATCCCTGAAGAGGAGATAATACACAGATACATACAGTGCAAGGCTGAAAAGGGTTCTCAACCACGGGTTAGATCTGATCATTGAAATCGGTTGATCACCTGGGTGAACTCTTCTTCTGTTACAATGCCTTGTTTACGCCAAACTTCTTTACCGGATTTGTAAAGGATGAAAGTAGGCAGGGCCTCTACTTTCTGCTGATCCATCAATGCTGTTTGCTGTCCGCCATCCACATAACTAATCTGAACTTTTTTGTCCATCGTTACTTTGAGTTGCTGGATCACGGGTTCCATCTTTTTGCAGGGCGGACACCAGGTTGCGCCGAAATCAACCAACACCATGGGCGCAACCGATGTCAATTTTGAATAATCTTCGGCAGACATCTGTGCAACTTCCTTCAAACCCTCAACAGGCTTCCCTGCACGTTTCCATGCATTCATTCCACCTTCCAGGTTGATAGCATTGTATCCTTGTGCACGCAGTTGTTCCGCAGCCGCCCCACTCCTGCCGCCACTCAGGCAATACACATAAACAGGCTTGGTTTTATCCAGGTGCTGTGTTCGGTCCGCAAACTGTTGCTTATTGTTCCAATCTGCCTGTAAGGCATTCTTGAGAAATCCGGAATTGTATTCCCCTATTGTGCGTACATCGAGGATCTGCACATTAGGCTGCTGGATGGCTTTGGAAAAATCTTCAACAGACATAGCTGTTTGCGCTGTGGTGTTGCATGAAACAGACAGCGAAAGCAGGATCAGGAATGATAAGGATCTGGTCATTCCCAAATTTACGATAACTGCGAGAATCAGTAGTAGTGAAATTCCGGCGAACGGGGCATCTCCTCAAATACGGTCACAAAAGAATCCGGAGGTGCGGCCATCTTACGTTTGTCCATGCTGATCCAGGATCCGTCTACTTTGATGACGGCCGAGAGTTCCCCATTGCGGGTGATGGTGTGTTCAATGGACCAGCGCAACATATTTTTCCGCGCACGCGAGAGATGCAGAT
>JBEISY010000068.1:0-7669 GCA_040375175.1 Chitinophagaceae bacterium | reverse complement strand
CGCTGGCAGTGATCACATCGGTTTTTTCATCGATGCTCGTTTCCCTGACGATTGTTCCGTTCATGGCCAGCAGGGTGTTGAAAGCTGATCACAGTCCCGAAGGAAACATCTTCATGCGTGGATTGAAAAAACTCATCAGTAGTTCTTATACCAAACTGTTGGATAAAGCGCTGGCTCGTCCGGTGACTACCCTGGTAATTGCGCTTGGTTTGTTTGTAGCATCCCTTGGGTTGTTCAAAGCCATCGGATTCCGCATATTCCCAACCTCTGAAAAACCGCAGTTCATGGTGAACATCAATATGCCGCTGCAAAGCAATATTGAAACCACCAACCTGATGGCCAGGAAAGTAGAGAAGGTATTGGGTGCAGAATCATCCATCACGTATTACACCACCAATGTGGGCAAGGGTAATCCCAGAATATATTACAATGAGATCCCTGAAAATGAAAAACCAGATTTCGCTCAGATCTACGTTCAGATGGATAAAGATTTTAACGCGAAAGAAAAACAAAAGCTGATCCTCAAACTGCGTGAACAGTTCCGGCATATGGCCGGCGCCAAGATCGAAGTCAAAGACTTTGAACAGGGGCCGCCCATCGAAGCACCCATCGCCATCCGCATCATGGGCGATGATCTAGACACACTGAAAACCCTGGCCGGGAAGGCTGAACAATTGCTGAACACTATTGATGGTGCGATTTATGTGAGGAACGATGTAGATCTGTTGAAAAGCGACATCAAGCTGAACATCAACACGGATAAGTCGCGCAGCCTGGGTATCCTAACCTCCGACATCGATAAAACAGTACGCCTTGCCGTTAGTGGTGTGGAACTCGGACAGTACACGAATGAGAAGGGCGATGATTATGATATTGTGATGAATGCGCCCAAGGAAAAATTCGCGACCCTGAATTCCTTTGACAATATCTATGTCAATAATGCCACAGGTACGCCGATCCCATTGAAGCAGGTAGCAGATATTCAGTTTGAAACATCACCCACTACCATCAAGCACCTGAACAAGGAGCGATATGTTTTGGTGACAGCGTTCAACCGCGATGGAGTGTTGGCCGAAACCATCATCAATAATTTCATGGCGCAACAAAGCAACCTGAATCTTCCCGAGGGTTACAACATACAACTGGCGGGTGAGGTGGAATCCAGGCAGGAAGCCTTTGGCGGAAGTTTTGGAACTGTGGTGATTGCCACTGTGTTCCTTTTCATCATGGTGTTGTTGCTTGAATTCAAAACCTTCAAGAGTATGCTCATCGTACTTTCTGTGATTCCTCTCGGGATCATCGGTGGTGTACTGATGTTGTGGCTCACGGGTAATCCGCTTTCCTTTGTGGCGATCATCGGATTCATCGCATTAGCCGGCGTGGAAGTGAAGAACTCGATCCTGCTGGTTGACTTCACCAACCAGTTACGGGAGCAAGGCATGGAGTTGGATGCAGCGATCAAGCAGGCTGGTGAGATCCGGTTCCTGCCCATCGTACTCACTTCGTTGACTGCGATTGGTGGATTAACACCGATTGCACTCAACAGCAATCCGCTGATCTCGCCGCTGGCACTGGTACTTATTGGAGGATTAGTCTCTTCTACGATATTGTCGAGGATTGTGACGCCGGTGGTGTATAAGCTGATTCCGCCGAAGGTGGAAGTAGCTGCGCAGGCAACTTAGGCATTGGGCATTGGGCAATGGGCATTTCTTAGGCCGCGGGATTCACTATATCCTGCGGCCTTTATAATGACCAGTGCCCTATGCCTCAATGCCTACACGTAGCGTTCACCTGGGTGCGTACTCGAAAACAAAATATTGAACGGTGATGATCCCGGATTGTCTGCCGGTCTGGGTGACCCTTATCTGGTCTGGCAGTCCGGAATTGACACCGTTTTTTGCTGTTTCATAGGTATCCAGCTCCGTAAATGTCCAAGCGGGCTTTTTGCGCGTAAATCTTGCAAACATGCCTTTACGTATGAAAGGAAAAGGCGTGGCGAGCTCATCCGGGAATTCTAAAAAATCAGGATTGATGAATGCGAAAGGATTTCTGACGGCTCCCTGAAACATTCGATATGATCCGGTGGAAGATGAAAAATCCGGTGCCCCCGGCAAACTCTCTTTCAGCGAGTAAAAGATCTCCGTATTGTCTGGTTCAGGAAGATTGTAGAAGTACTCCGTTTCAACTTTACTGGCGTAACGATTATTCGCATACAGGGAATCGGTTCTCTTGACCAGTCTTCCAAGTATGCTTAATGGGTAGAGAAACTCACGATCCTGAGGCGGTGTTTGGTAAACATAGGTCCTGATCATGCCCGATGTGCGATCAGCGCCCGTTTTACTTACCGTCAATATTTGCCTACCCCGGTCATAATTATATGAGAAAGTATCTGTGGTAGTTCCTTTTTCAATGATGATTTGCTGGATAAAACCGGTGCCACTATAAACGACTCTGATGTTTTCAACAATCTGCCTGTTTTCAAAACGGGTTCTCTCGGTAAGGTAATCATTAGCGTTATAACGGAATGTATAGTAGGGGGCATTGGTAGTATCCCTATTCTCTCCAGTCACATACATCTTAGCCGGTGCAAATGGCGGTTTTGAATCCGGCAATACATCCTTGTTACAACTAAGGATAACCATTGAGGCGAAGATCAGCATGAAGGTGTAATTTCCAGGCATACTATAAGATACTCTATCCATTAACAGGCTGTTAAGAGCGCCGCTATAAAGTTTTCTTAAATCACGAGGAAGTCGCACGCAATGTGGCAATTTGAAAATGCGGAAATGCGGAAATGTAGGAAGGCGCGCTATGCGTAGCGGCGCGCCGGCAGTCACTCCGAGTGGTTCTGCACAGTGCCCGTTGCCAAATGCCCTATGCCTCGCGAAGCGTGATTGCCGCACTGCCGCATTGACTAATTGGCTAATTAGCAAGAGATCTTGCTGACGCGTCCCGCGTGCCGTCCGCCTTCAAACTCCGTGGCCATAAACTTCGCTACCATCTGCTGGGCCACTTCCAATGAGACATGGCGGGATGGGATGCATAAGACGTTGGCATTGTTGTGCTGACGGGTGATCTCGGCAATCTGTGTGCTCCAACATAAGCCCGCACGGATACCTGCGTGCTTATTGGCGGTCATCGCTACGCCATTGGCCGTGCCGCAGAGCAGGATGCCAAAGGAACATTCGCCTTTTTCCACTGCACTGGCCACCGGATGCGCGAAGTCTGGATAGTCTACTGAATCCTTGCTGTGCGCTCCAAAGTCTTTCACCGCCAGGCCCAGGCCCTGTAAATATTTTTTCAGTTCTTCTTTATAGTCGAACCCCGCATGATCGCATCCAATGGCGATAGGGAGGAAGAGGTTGAACGGAGAATGTATCATGGTTTGGTAATTAGCAATTAATAATTAACAGTTGGCAATTGGAATGGTCATTGGTAGTTGGAGTGGTAGTTGGCATTACTAATTGTTAACTGCCAATTGTCAATTGCCAACTAGCTCCATTCTTTCCAGGCTTTCTCTTGCTTCTTGCTCACGCGTGCAGCAATGATGATGGAAAGCTCATACAACAACACCAGCGGGATCACCACAATCAACTGGCTTCCCCAATCCGGTGAAGGGGTGATGATGGCGGCAATGACCAGCAAAGCAACGTACGCATATTTGCGATAGGTGCGCAGGAACTGGGGCGTAACCAGTCCCATCTTGGCGAGCACCCAGGAGGCCATCGGCAATTCAAAGGCGATGCCCGCGCCGAGGGTGATGTCAATAAGGCTGTCCAGGTAGTCTGATAGTACTGGCTTGAACTGCAGGGTTCCCATCGTCCCAATATTATAATTGGCGAGAAAGTTAAAGGTAAACGGCGCCAGCAGAAAATAGCCAAAGGCTGCACCGAGGAAGAAAAAGAACGAAACCCAGAAGATCACGCCACGGGTATGGGTCAGTTCTTCCGGTTTAAGCGCGGGTTTCACAAATCGCCACACCTCCCAGAATATATAAGGCAGTGCCACGAGAAGGCCGCCAACAATGGCAATGGTAATGCTGGCCATGAAGGTTCCACTCACACTGGTGATCTGAAGGTCCATCTTCATGGGCGGCATGCAAAGGGAATCGCCCATGCCAAGCGTGTGGCTTAATGAGCACAGCGCCCGGTAAGAAATAAAATCATTATGGGTGGGGCCCATGATCACATGGTCAAAGATCCAATCGATATTAATGAAAAATACAACGGCTGCCACGAGGATGGCCAGGAGACTCCTGACCACATGCCAGCGAAGGGCCTCCAGATGGTCGATGAAACTCATCTCGGCCTCTTCAGTGTCTTGCCCCCTGATCTTCTTGAAAAACGACTTCCGTTCTGAATCTACCGACAAAGTAATTTTGTTTGCGACAAAATTACGGCATTGGGCATTAGGCAATAGGCATTAGGAAGAAAAAAAAGGCCCACCAACGCGGGTGGACCTAATTGACTCATTTACAATAGCTATCAGCTACTAGCGAATAGCTATTTTTTATAATGTTGTATCAGCCCGCTGGCTTTATTCAGGATAAATGCGAAGATTTTCGTGAACAATGGTTAACCCAGGATGCGCATTTTAACCGTCTCAATGCGTGTTTCACTGACATGCAGGATCTCAAACTCAAAATCCCCGATGATGATCTTGTCCCTTTCCTTGGGAATGGTTTCGTGCTGGTTGATGATGAATCCGGAGAGGGTTTCGGAATCGGAGTCCGGGAGTTTCACCCCGTACTTTTGGTTGATGTAATCCAATTCCAGTCGGCCGGAGAAGATGTATTCTTTATCGGCGATATGTTTCTCTACAAACTCTTCCACGTCATACTCATCCCTGATCTCGCCAAAAATTTCTTCCAGCAGATCTTCCATGGTGATGATGCCGGAAGTGCCGCCAAATTCATCCACCACCCAAGCGATCGACTTCCTGTCTTTGGTGAATTTATTGATGAGATCGATGGCGCTCATGCTTTCCGGAACAGCCGGGATGGGCAGCAGGATGGACCTGATTTCTTTGGGTTTTGCAAACAAGGCGAGCTGGTGCACATAGCCCTGGATATTATCGATATTTTTATCATACACCACCAGTTTGCTCAGTTTTGTATCGATGAATTTTCTTTTGAGCAGATCAATCGGCGTATCAATGCTTACGGCTTCCACTTCTTTACGCGGCATGAGGCATTGCCGGATCTTCACATTGGGTAATGAAAGGGCGGCTTCAAAAAGCTCTGTGTTTAGTTCTGGATTGTCTTCGGAATGTTCACGGGTTTGCTGGATGAATTGTTCCAGGTCAACGCGCGAGAAAACTTCTTTCTCATCGTTGAACCGCACGTTGAAAAGATATTTGAGGATCCACTCCGCGATGGCCACAAAAAACGAAGCCACGGGGTAGAGCAAACCGTAGAAGAAGTTGATCAGTGGAGCGAAGAAGGCCAGCAGGGTATCATTCTTCACGCGGAAGATGGCCCGGAAGCTGAATTTCACGAGCAGGAAGATCAGTCCGGCCATGACGGTGTCAAACACCAGGCGGATGTATTTGAAGTAAGGCGCCACTTCATCTACGAAAGCGTATCTCTTTAGGAGGTCCCACATGCTGTCCAGATAAGCCGGTACCAGCAGGGTGAAAAATACAAGTACGATGTTGAGGCCGATGAGGGTGGTGCCGATGAATTTCGCCGGCGATTCCAGGAATTCAGACAGGATCCTTCCGCTGCGGAGGCCCTGTTTTTTTTTGAGTTCGATGGAGATCTTATTGGCTGATACAAATGCCACTTCGATGCCCTGAAAAAATCCGGCCAGCAGGAGCGACAGACCAATAAGTGCCAGGATGAGAGAATCCATTTATTAAAGGTAAAAGATAAAGTGAGAAGTACGAAGAATTCTGCGCCCTATGCGACCTGCGAACTATGCGCCCTGCGAACTAATAAACTGCCTCACAGCCATTTCCGCTTCCTCACACGCTTTCTCCAGCACATCATTCACAATGATCCTTGAAAATGCGTGGCTGAAACTTAGTTCGTAAGACGCTTTGCTGATGCGGGCCTCCAGGGATTCAGGTGTTTCAGTGCCTCTTGCTTCCAGCCTGCGCCGCAGCTCTTCAACGGAAGGGGGTTGAATGAAAAGGGAGAGCAACTGGCCGGGAAATTGTTCCTGGATATGGATAGCGCCTTGCACATCGATGTCAAGGATCGGCACTTTACCATCGGCCCAAATGCGATGGAGTTCGCTTTTGAGGGTGCCGTAATATTTTCCTTGATACACCATTTCCCATTCCACGAAGGCTTGTTCTTCGATCTTTTGTTTGAAGGCTTCGGCGGTGATGAAGTAATAGTCTATGCCGTCTTTTTCTGCACCTCTTGGTTTACGGGTTGCCGCTGAAATAGAGAAGGCGAGTTGATCCGGGAACCTGGCCATCAGGTGCCGCATGATAGAGGTTTTGCCTCCTCCCGACGGTGCGGTGAGGATGATGATCTTGTTCATGATCTTCTTTGAATGTCTGCACCCAATGCCTGCAACCTGGTATCAATGTATTGATAACCGCGATCGATCTGTTCAATGTTCTGGATTACGCTTTTTCCTTCTGCGCTGAGTGCTGCGATCAACAGTGCAACGCCTGCGCGGATATCCGGGCTGCTCATGGTGATGCCGCGGAGTTTTTGTTCCCGCTCAAGTCCTATAACAGCCGCACGGTGCGGATCGCAGAGGATGATGCGCGCACCCATATCAATCAGTTTGTCTACAAAGAACAACCTGCTCTCAAACATTTTCTGGTGGATCAACACGGAACCACGGGATTGGATAGCAGTGACGAGCACGATGCTCAACAGGTCAGGTGTGAAGCCTGGCCAGGGATGATCTGAGATGGTAAGCACGGAGCCGTCCAAAAAAGTCTGAATCTCATAGATCTCCTGTGCCGGGATATAGATATCATCATTCCTGAATTCCATCTGGATACCCAGCTGCTGGAATTTTTCAGGGATGATGCCGAGCATATCGATGCGTGCATTCTTAATAGTGAGTTCACTTTGCGTCATGGCGGCCATGCCGATGAAGGAGCCCACTTCAATCATGTCTGGCAAAATCTGGTGGGTGGTGCCGCTGAGTTTTTCTACGCCATCGATGATGAGCATGTTGGAGCCGATGCCGCTGATCTTTGCGCCCATGCGGTTCAGCATCCCACAGAGTTGTTGCAGGTAGGGTTCGCAGGCTGCATTGTAAATGGTGGTTCTGCCTTCGGCCATTGCGGCAGCCATCACGATGTTGGCCGTACCGGTAACGGAGGGCTCATCGAGCAACATATAGGTTCCCTTCAGTGCTGGTGCTTCCAGGTGGAAGAAACCATCTTCAGGGTGATAGGTGAATTGTACACCGAGTTTTTCAAAACCGATGATGTGCGTATCCAGCCGCCTCCGTCCGATCTTATCACCGCCGGGTTTTGGGATGAATGCTTTTCTATAGCGGGCGAGGAGCGGGCCTGCGATCATAACCGATCCCCGGAGCCTGCCACTTTTGGTGCGGAAGGTTTGGGAGTGCAGGTACTCCATATCGATATCATCTGCCTGGAAGATGCAGGTGCTGCGGTCTTTGCGGTTGAGTTTAACACCCATATCGCCCAGCAGTTCAATCAGGAGGTTGACGTCAAGGATGTCAGGAATATT
>JBEISY010000354.1:0-2938 GCA_040375175.1 Chitinophagaceae bacterium | reverse complement strand
AGTGCCAATTGCCAATTGCTAATTGCCAATTGTTATTTACTGAACTTGTACAGAACGGCGGCCATCTCCTCAGCAATCTCCGCATTACAAAGATTTCCAATGCTCCCTTCATGCGTATGGTGCAGTCCTTTTGTGTGATCAAATTTGAACTCACCTTTTTCAATCTGGTTGCCCACTTCTTTATACGCCTCGCGGAACGGAACGCCTTTGTTCACAAGTTCATTCACCGCTTCCACACTGAATAGATAAGTGTATTTTGGATCATCGAGGATGTGCTCCTTTACTTTTAGTTCTCGGATCATCACCTGCATCAACTGAAGACAAGCCTTGAGTTCTTCAATCGCGGGAAAGAGAATTTCCTTGGTCAGCTGCATCTCGCGGTGATAACCGGAAGGCAGGTTTGAGGTCAGCAGTGTGAGCTCATTGGGCAGGCTTTGCAGCCTGTTGCTCTTTCCACGGATCAACTCAAAAATATCGGGATTCTTTTTATGTGGCATGATGCTGCTGCCCGTGGTGAGGTGCTCCGGAAAAGAAATAAAATTGAAGTTCTGGCTGAGATAAAGACAACCATCCATCGACAATTTATTCAGCGTTGCCGCGATGCTGCTGATGGCCATGGCCAGTAGTTTTTCTGTTTTTCCGCGACTGGTTTGTGCGTAAATAGCGTTCCAATTAAGGGTGCGAAAACCCAGCAACTCCGTTGTTCTTTGTCGGTTCAAAGGAAACGAAGAACCATACCCTGCGCCACTACCCAGCGGATTTTTATTGGCCACGGCATAAGCTGCAGCCAGCATTTCCATGTCATCCACCAGACTTTCGGCATAACTGCCCAGCCAAAGCCCAAATGATGAGGGCATGGCGATCTGAAGATGTGTGTAGCCGGGGAGCAACACATTTTTATACGTTTCGCTCTGCTGCTGGAGCAAAGTAAAAAGTGCAGCAACTTCATTTTTGATATCTGATATCGCTGCGCGCAAGTAAAGCTTGATGTCCACGGCTATCTGATCATTCCGGCTCCTGCCGCTATGAATCTTTTTTCCTGCATCTCCGATCTTTTGGGTTAACAAGAATTCCACCTGGCTATGTACATCTTCTACGCCATCTTCAATCACAAATCGTCCCGCTTCAATTTCCGCCGCGATCTCCTGCAGTCCGCTGATAGCTGATGTTGCCTCTTCTTTGGTCATCAGGCCACATTCAGATAACATCGTCACATGTGCAATAGAACCATGCACGTCATGACGTGCTAAGAGAAGGTCAAACTCACGGTCACGACCAACCGTAAAATTTTCGGTGAGCTGGGAAAGTGCAGTGGTCTCTTTTTGCCAGAGCTTCATACGCGTTGGTTAAGTCTTAAGAATGGGCGTGAGTAATTGAATATAAAGATCGATGCCTTCCCGGATCTCATCGATAAAAATAAATTCATCGGCAGAATGGCTCCTTGCAGAATCGCCAGGGCCCATCTTAAGCGCAGGGAAGGGCATCAGTGCTTTGTCTGAAGTGGTAGGTGATCCATAGGTGGTGCGTCCTAATGCAAGCCCGGATTTCACCAGCGGATGATCCAGCGCTATCATAGAACTCTTCAGCCTGGTACTCCTGGGTTGGATCTCAGCTTTTACATGGCTTCGGATCACATCGATCACTTCATCGAAACTGTACAATTCATTCACACGCAGATCCACTACATACTTACATTCTGCCGGTACCACATTATGTGCTTTGTTCTCCGTTTCAATGACGGTAACACTCATCTTCACATGGCCCAGCATCTCAGAGACCTTTGGGAAGGAGTGGTTCAGGAACCAGTTGATGTCTTGCACCGCATGGGTAATGGCATTGTCGCCTTCATTACGTGCCGCATGTCCTGGTTTCCCTTTGGCGATGGCATCCAGCACCAACAACCCGCGTTCTGCAACGGCCATCTGCATCAATGTGGGCTCACCAACGATTGCGCAATCAATTTTTGGAAGGAAAGGGAGCGTATGTTCAATGCCACCGGATCCGGAGATCTCTTCCTCAGCTGTTGCGGCGAGGGCAAGATTATAACGAAGATTTTCCTTCTCATAAAAATGCAGGAAGGTGGCAATGAGAGACACGAGCGGACCACCGGCATCATTGCTGCCGAGGCCATATAGCTTGCCTTCTTTCTCCAGCGGATGAAAAGGGTCAAGGGTATAGGATTTATTGGGCTTCACGGTATCGTGGTGTGAATTGAGCAGGATGGTTGGTTTGGATTCGTCAAAGTGTTTATTAAGGGCAAATACATTATTTCCCACCCTGCTGTGTTCAACACGTTGAAGGGCCAGAAACTTTGTGATGGCACCCGCTGTACCATGTTCTTCTTTGGAGAAAGAAGGGATAGTGATCAGGTCTTTCAGCAGTGCCAGCGCTTCTAAATGCAAATTGCTATTTTCCATTTGTCAACATTGTTCCGGCCTTGCCTTGAACCAGCATGTTCAGTTCTTCGGCTTGACCAATGATCACTTTATCTACACCGGCTTGAATGGCCGCAAATGCATTGTCCAGTTTCGGGACCATACCCGCAAAGATTTTTCCCGCTGTTCTCAGGTCCTGGTAAGATTGGGGATCGATGAAGGGAATCACAGATCCTTCATCATCCACATCCAGCAACACACCTTTTTTCTCAAAGGAATATAGTAGTTGTACCGCAAAGAACGGCGCAAGTGCTTTGGCAATTTCCTGAGCAATGGTATCTGCATTGGTGTTCAATAACTGTCCTGCTAAATCCTGGGTAATTGGGGCCATAACCACGCTCAGTTCCTGATCCAGCAGGGTGCTGAGCATTTTTGTATTTATATTATCCACATCCCCAACGAAACCGTAATCTATGGTTGGGTGAACCCTTTTATGAGCCAGGATACATGTTCCATCAGCACCGGTGAGGCCAATTGCGGGTGTGCCTTTTGCATTAAGGGCT
>JBEISY010000452.1:0-2014 GCA_040375175.1 Chitinophagaceae bacterium | reverse complement strand
CGAGTGAAAACGCCCAAACAGTTAAAGTAAACCGTTCAATAAACCAACTTCTGAAATGATCCAAAGCAACTGGCTGGCTGGCAATCCCCGTTGTTGCCATGTCCATATTTTTCGCTTTTTGTGCAAACCAAACCATTACACTGATATATACGATTGATGTACAACCAGTTAAAAAGTAGCTGGCAAAAACTTTGGTTAAGGCCTAATGGATAGGCTCGTTTATATAGGGTTCCGGGATTTCCCGGAACCTTTTACTATTCAAAGGGGAACACTTTTTTCCAATCGTTCTTCATATCCACCACCAGCCAGTTTTTTTGGGATGCTTCTTGTAAAGCAGTCTCCAGATGTCCACTCAGCGTCTTGGTGTCATAAGCATACTCTCTTTTGTCATCCGTGTGATGCACGATGAGGCAAAAGCTTTTGTATGGTGAACCGTGTGTGTACTGCATCATCGCCTGATCCCCGTCACTGTTGCCGCCACAGAACACCGGAACTTTACCGATAAATCGATGAATGGCCACTGGTTTGCCTGCTTTGTCGTCTACGTAATAATCGCCAGCCAGTTTTGTCAGTACGGGCTTGTCGTTCTTTACTTCATATTTCACTTCGCCATAACTGCCAATGACCTGGTAAGGAGGAATGCCATACACAGATTCTGTCCAGGGCCGCATAAAATCAGCGCCGCCGCCGCTAACGATATAAGTTTTGAACTGATGATTGCGAAGATATTCCAGCAATTCAAGCATCGGTTGGTAAACAAGATCTTTATACCGTTTTCCGAACCGTTGATCCTTTGCCGTATCGATCCATTGCTTTACGGCATAGGAGAAACTATCTGTGGGCATGCCGCTATGTGTCATAGCCATCACTTTACCCAATCCTTTCATGCCAGCTTTCTTCAGGGGTTCGTAATCATTGTTCAGCAGTCCATTGATAACAGGATCTTTCTTCCATTCCGGATGGGAAGGCGCAAGTACTTTCAAATAATTGAAAGCAAACTGCAACTGGTTGGGATAGGGCTGCTCCGTCCAAAGCGTACCATCGTTATCAAATACGGCGATCCTGTCCGCCACAGGAATAAAGGCCGGATTAGTAGTGTCTGTTGCTGCCCTTACCCATTGGGTAATGCGTTGTCCTGTAGCATCATTCCAGGAGGGCAGGGGATTGGCAGCAGCTGATGTGCCTGCAACCGCGGATGTTTCTTTTTTCTCTGGGGTCCTGCATTGGGAGACCGATAAACTCAGTAAGAGTAAGGAAGCCAGTGTGAATGATCTCATCATTATAATTTGTTAGGGGTTTGTAATGAAAAGGCCGTAGTACTCCCCGGCCTTTGGTAGAAACCAGTTTTTTATTTTGTTTGCGTCATGTTCTCAATCTGTTTCTGCACCTTGCTAAGGTTCCAGTTACCGGCGGTTTGGCTTGGTGGATAATCTTTAAATGTGGTCAGGAAGTTCAGTGCATACTGTTGTATGGGAGGGATCACAAATCCGGCACGATCAAGATACCAATCATAGTAAGTGTTGGCACCTTCCAGCGCTTTCTCAAAAGGATCCCGTCGCAGGTTAAATAGGTAAGGTGCTCGTAGTTCCACAAATGGTTCTAACCATATTTGTAATTGCTTTGCCCTGTTTTCAAGGAACATCACTTTCCAATCATTGTACCGTATAGCTGCAACTTCTCCCGCATCATTAACGTAGATAAACCCTTGCCTGGGTGACTCTGTCACCTTTCCTGCCAGGTAGTCCAGTTGATTTACCCCATCGATATAGTTTTTGTATGCCCTTCCGTTCAGGGTTGCGCCTTTTTTCAACTGATCAGCAACGTTTGGATTACCGGCAACGGCGGCAAACGTGGGCAACCAATCCTCATGGGAAACAATGCCATTCAGGGTAACACCTGCGGGGAACTTACCAGGCCACTTGATAAACGCGGGCACGCGGTAAGCACCTTCCCAACTGCTGTTCTTTTCGCCATGGAAAGGGGTAGTACCGGCATCAGGCCAGGTGTTGTAGTG
>JBEISY010000109.1:0-6186 GCA_040375175.1 Chitinophagaceae bacterium | reverse complement strand
TGGGCCTGTTTCGTTTTTAAAAATTTAGTATGACCACAATTAGCCAATTAGAAAATGCGGTAATGCGGCAATTGTTCCGCGTTATTTTCTACCTTTTTCCTGTGGTAAATACTGAGCTGATAGGTTATATGCAAGGCTAGATTGCAGGGATGGAGAACAATATTATTTTGAATAAATCCCTTGCGTTTGCAGGTGAGGTTTTGCGTTTTGCGAGGGAGATACCTCTTGATTGTAGAAACATAACCAGTCAACTAGTGAGATCTGGGACTTCAATAGGTGCGAGTATAACTGAAGCCCAGGGTGCAGAGAGCACGATTGACTTCATACATAAGTTGAAGATAGCTGATAAGGAAGCCAGGGAAACGGAGTATTGGCTGAACTTGCTTAGCAATGCAGAAAGGGGAGGGGATCAAAGTAAACTAAGAGAGGATTTAAAAGAGATCCAACGTCTATTGAACGCTATAATCGGTACATGCAAACGAAAACTAAAAAAGAAAGCAGGTTGATGTATTCATTGCCACATTGTCTAATTGTCTAATTGGCTAATTAAAAAAAATGGGGCTTGGATAGAAATCCTGCCCCGTTTTTAAAATCCAATATCCTATGAAAAACCGTAGTAAAGATACAAACTAGACCAATACAACCATACTCCCGGTGCATATTATTTGTACCATTCGTCCGGATTATCCGGACTTTCATCGAAATGAATCAGCGGTATACCCGCTTTAGGGGCTTTGAGTGGATTTGGCATCAAAATATGATCTTACCAGCTTCGCTTTTACCTGCCCTATGCTTTCGGCAAGGGTCTCCTCTGAGGCGGCCATGACGTTTTTTACAGATCTGAATCGTTTCAGCAGTAGGTCTGCAGTGGATTTTCCAATGCCTTTGATGTCTTCCAGTTCATTCTTAAAAGTGCCTTTGGCCCTTTTTTGCCGGTGGAAGGTAATCCCAAAACGATGCACCTCGTCCCGGATAAACCGCAGTAAATTCAGGCTGCTACTGCCATAGGGCAACTTGAGTGACTCCTGGTCGCCGGCAAAAAACACTTCCTCCACGTTCTTGGCTAACCCTACCAACGTCATCTGGCCGGTAAGGCCAAGTTCCTCAATGCCCTCCAATGCGGCACTGAGTTGCCCTTTGCCGCCATCAATGATCACCAGTTGGGGCAAGGGTTGCTGCTCCGTGGTCAGCCGCTGGTAGCGGCGCATGACCACCTCCTTCATGGTGGCAAAATCATTGATCCCTACTACGGTTTTCACATTGTAATGCCTATAATCTTTTTTACTCGGCTTGCCGTTTCTGAAACACACCATCGCACTCACCGGATAACTTCCCTGGAAATTTGAGTTGTCGAAACACTCAATATGCTCCGGCAACTCCTGCAGGTACAGGTCTTCCTGCAGTTGCAAAAGGGTGTCGCCCATATCTTTCTCTTCATCCGACAGCATTAGCGCCAGCTGGCGTTTTTCTTCTTTGCGGAAGAACTGAACATTCGTCTCAGACATTTCCAGCAGGTTTTTTTTGTCGCCGGATTTTGGAACGGTAACCAATACATGTTCATCTGGGTATTCTATGGCAAATGGTACAATGATCTCTGGGGCCTTACTTCCAAACACTTCTCTGAAATGCATCAGGGCAAGTACCAAAACTTCATCCTCTGTTTCTTCCATCTGCCTTTCTACAGGGATGGTTTTGGTATCCACAATAGCGCCATTGCGCATCATCAGGAAGTTCACATAAATATGGTCACCTTCCGTTGCGATGGTACACACATCGATATCACCCCACTTGGGATTGATGACAATGGATTTTGCCTGGTATTGCTGCAGGTGGTCAAGTTTCTTTCGCAGTATTTCTGCTTTTTCAAAACGCATTTCCTGCGCATACTCCTTCATCTCCTGTTTGAAATGCTGGATCACCGGATTGAGGTTGCCCTTCAGTAAGTTTCGGATTTGCATCAGCCCATCGGCATAATCCTCTTCTGTCTGCAGGCCTTCGCAGGGACCTTTGCAATTGCCAAGGTGGTATTCCAGGCAGACCTTGTATTTCCCCTTTTTGATGTTTGCCGGTGCAAGATTCAGTTTGCAGGTGCGGAGGGTAATATTCTGCCGGATGAACTCTAACAGTTCCCGTACTTTTTTCACCGAAGTGAAAGGACCGAGATATTCTGAGCCGTCCTGGATCATCCTGCGCGTAAAAAAGATGCGCGGGAAATGTTCATGCTTGATGACGAGATAGGGATAGGTTTTATCGTCTTTCAGGTTGATGTTGAACCGTGGCTGAAATTGCTTGATCAGCGAATTTTCAAGCAGGAATGCATCCTGCTCTGAATGCACGATCGTAAACTCTATATGGTGAATCCGCTGAACAAGCTCATGGGTCTTGTAGCTGGTAAAGGTTTTCGTGAAATAAGAAGACACGCGTTTGCGGATATTCTTCGCCTTACCCACGTAAAGAAGCTCATTCTTTTCGTCGAAGTATTTATAGATGCCCGGCTCAGTAGGCAGCCCGGGTGCTATGGTGCTGAATATCGTACTCGTCATGGTATCCTTACGTATTGGAAAACTTATTCCATCCCCCACACATATTTCACTGTGCTGTTTTGTTCATTGCCTTTATGGCCCGTCATCGTGATCACCTGTAAACTTTTTCCGGCAGTCCAGACCATCCTGGTGTTAACAATGGAATCATTGCGTTGCTCAAGTTTCTCCACATAGATTGAACGGAGTTTACTGGTTTCCTGGCGGATCAACACATCAATTTTCCGAACCACAGGTTTGTCGGATTCCGTGGTGTAGCTCATGGTAAGGAAGTCTGAGCTATTATCATAGAAAACGGTTTCCTTGTAGTATTTTTTTAACTCAGGACTGCTGATATCCGGTGTGATCATTTGTTTGGCCATGGCAGCTAACTCTTCCTTGCTGGCTGTAGAGGTGTCTGTTTTATCATTAATGGTTGTGTATTTATTCACGCCAAGCGGTAATGAATCCAGTTCCTTCAGATCGGCATTGATATTTCCTGCAATGGGAAAAAAGCTGACATCTTTATTGTCATAGGTTTTATCATTCTTGCAGGCAAGAAAATAGATGCAAAGGAAAACTGCCAAGGATTTTTTCATCCCGTAAAATTACACAAAACAGGGTGGGTAACCCAAGAAGAAGTCGTTAAACTAAGGTTCCTACCAGAGTGTTCTGGTCATGCCCACTTTGAATCCGTATTCCATCAGGTGTTCTTTGATGGGGTATTGGCTCTTGTAGGATGACATCAGCTGGTAACGTAGTTGTGGGCCGATGTTCCATTTGGTGGCTCCTGTCCGGAAGGTGATAAAGGCTTCAAATCCGGTATTGAGGTTGAAGTTGCGATATAGTGAAGGACTCTGGGCGTAATTCTTCAGGTCCGAAGAAACCATGTAAGACTGGTTGTTGATCACATAGGTAGGTTGTATGCTACCAGCAACGTTGAATTGAATGCGATTTTTGTTGATCACTGTCCATTCAGCACCAATCGGGATAGACAACATCATTCGCTTGTTGCGGAGGGAGGATCTGTTGCCGGAACCGGTGCTGCGAAAAACAGAGATCGCATTGATCTGTGAGTGACCTATTCCGGCGGCGGTCATAGGAACCAGTTCAGCAGAATTCTGGTAAGCACGCACTTCATACTGCGACATATTAAACTGCAGACCTGTTTTGAACCGTAGTTTTTTGTTCATGGAGAAAACCAACGCAGCACCTGCTTCCACGCCTGTCATGGCTTGTTGATCAACCACATTGTTCACATCATCTGAATAGTTATAGTTACCAGTTGGTGAGTTAAATGTTTTGATGCCCTGACCGGAAAGACGACGGTAACTCACAGAGGGGGCAACATAAAACTGCAGGCCAAACATGTTTTTGTAAGGCTTCATTACCCGGATCGCGGTGGTCTTGGGAATATCTTTTTTATTTCCAGCAATCAGTTTACGATCACTATTGGCAGCATTTTTTGAAACGGTTGCAAGTAGGTGCAACTGGTTATTCATCACCAGCGATCCTGATTCCAGGTGAGCCGTTGAAGGGGTGGTTACTTCGGTTTCGAGTGAACCGTTGATGTTATCCTTGACAAGTTCTTCCACAGAAGCCAAATGACCAGCCAAAGGCTTAATGGTATTACCATGATCGATCCTGGCATCAGCTGCATCTGGCTTGGCATTCACATGCACGACCCGGAGGGAAGGCGAAACAGGCGATTTATCCAACACTTCGGTTATCCCTGAATGATTGTTGCCTGTCGGAGATATACCCTTTTCAGCGTTAGGAGCAGAACCCTCGGCAATAAGCGCAGGAACAACGGCTGTTGTCTGTGGGAAACGATTGGCTAAATCTTTGGTATTATTGTTTTGATGACCCCCGGCGATGAAGCTGTCATGAATGTTTCCGCCTATACCTAAGCCGATGAAGATGGCGGCTACTACTACATAAGGCCATTTTTTGCGGGGATGGAGCTTCTCATTTACTGCGGCCCACACCCGGTCAGATGGATACAGCTTGTACTGATCCGCCTTCTCCCGAAGGAAGTGCTCAAAGCCACTGTTGTACTCGTTGCTCTCCATACGCAGTTTAAAAGCAGGTTGACAGGTTTCAAAGGATGCCGGACTAATATTCTAAGACATCGAAACAATCGGTTTCGATGCTTTTAACCTTACTGAATTGCCGCTAACCACACGTTTTTCTCGGTATTTCTGGTAAGGATGTTCTTTCTGACTAGGATATCTTCCAACATGGCTTTTGCTCTGGTATATTGGGAGCGACTTGTGCTTTCTTCTATATCCAGGATCGCGGCTATTTCCTTATGGGAATAACCTTCAATAGCATATAGGTTAAGAACGGTCCTGTAACCCATGGGCAATAACCGTATGCATTCCACCACTTGTTTCGCCTGCAGAATGGAAGGAATATTCTCTTCCCGCACAGGCACACTTGCTGCATGGATGATATCTACACTATCTGAAAACTTCTTGTTCTTTTTGAGATTGTTGATACAGGTATGTACGATGATCCGCCTGATCCAGCCCTCGAGAGCACCCCTGTTCTGGAACTGATGGATTTGCGTGAATACCTTTATAAAGCCTTCCTGAAGCATGTCTTCAGCGTCTTCCCGGCTTTTTGCATACCGGTAGCACACAGACAACATCTTGGGGCTGTATCGGTGATACAACTCCTGTTGCGCTGACGCTTCGTTCCTAAGACATCCCTGAATCAAAAGGTCTTCGGTCATTCAACGAGGTTGATTATCTGTAAGTTAAGATATTTCCCAAAGAAAAAATGCAAACCTAAAGGTTAATTTTTGCAATTCATTGATATTCAGATATATACAAAAACAAAGGCCCCGTTTCCGGAGCCTTTGCCTATCTTTTTCCTTTCGCATTCCTGATTCGCAGGGGATTGAACCATAGCCAGAAGCCTGAAAAACACAACAGTAGCAAACCCAGGCCCACCACCGTTGTAAATATCAATTTAGTAGGTGTACCCTTTGCATTGATATAATAGTCGAGCAGCGATCCATCATGTAGTTTTTCAATCCAGTCTGATCTTCTGACTTCAATGCCAAGCACTTTCCCGCTCGTAAGATCCATCTGCACGGATTGAAAATGATGCAGGTAAACAAATTTGGCGATGCCCTTGTCTGGCCGGATATCGATCCTGTCGATTGTCAGATCCAAAGACTGACCCATGCTATCTTTCAAACCCTTACCGGCAAGGGAGATCAATGTATCGATGGGCAACCAACGGGTAGGGTCAGCCGAAGTTCCTTTTGCCGTGGCTGCCTGGAGATAACCCATACTGTTCTTTTTCCAGCCCAGCAGGATTCCGGTTGATGCTGATAAAAGGATCAGCAAGAGTAGGATGATGCCTGCCTTGTTATGCAGGCTTCTGTACATTCTCGTGCTGCTGGAAATGCGGGAAATCTTGTTCATCAGAATGCTGCTCTAAGTGAAAAAATGAAATTTGAACCTGCTGCAACGATGCCTGATGAATAGGGTCTGTACCGTTGGTTGGTGACGTTCTCCCATCCTGCATTCAATGTAAGGTTTTTGTGAAACGCATAGACCAACTTCAAATTCAGCGTATACCAAATTGGAGAGTAAGGGTTACCGTTAGCGTCCTTAGCAAAGATATCTGTTTTTGCCTGCTCCGATGGTGCCAT
>JBEISY010000285.1:0-3589 GCA_040375175.1 Chitinophagaceae bacterium | reverse complement strand
TTCTGGGCAGCCTTGAACCGCTGAAGAGCCTTGACATTGAAGAGATGATGGTTCGTGAAACGATGGCCAGTGTTCAGGCCATTGAATATATCCAGCGGACAAATGGGGAGCAGGGTTGTAACCGCTATATCATTAGTCAGTGTAATAGTGCATTGAATGTAATGGAAGTGCTTGGCCTGTTTTATCTCGCAGGGTGGAAGCGCGATATGGTGAAGATCGATGTGGTGCCTTTGTTTGAAACCATTGATGACCTGCAGAAGGCTGCTGGTGTGATGAAAGAATTGTATGACGATGAAGTGTACATGACGCATGTGTACAGGCGCGGGAGTGTGCAGACCATCATGCTAGGCTTTTCGGATGGCACGAAGGACGGTGGTTACCTGATGGCGAACTGGAGTATTTATAAGGCGAAGGTTGAGCTGACGGAAATCTCCAGGCAGTATGGTATTGATGTAGTATTTTTTGACGGAAGGGGCGGACCTCCGGCACGTGGCGGTGGCAAGACGCACAAGTTCTATTCCTCCCTCGGACATAAAATTGCTAACCGGGAGATCCAACTCACCATACAGGGACAAACGGTGAGTTCCAATTTTGGTACTGTGGATGCAGCCCAATTCAATATTGAACAGTTGCTGCATGCCGGGATTTCTAATGATTTGTTCTCAGAGAAGAATGTGACCCTTTCCGCAAAAGAAGAAGTTCTCATCAGTGAATTGGCTGAAGCCAGTTTTGGGGCATATAGTGCGTTAAAGAATCATCCTTATTTCCTTGAATATCTTTCGCATGTGAGCCCGCTTCGCTTTTACGCGGAAACCAATATCGGCAGCAGACCTGCAAAAAGGGGTGGGGGAAGATTGAGCCTGAAAGATCTGCGGGCCATTCCGTTTGTAGGTGCGTGGAGCCAGTTGAAACAGAATGTAACAGGATACTTCGGTGTGGGCACAGCATTGAAAAAGCTGGACGCAGAGGGGCGTTGGAACGAGGTGCAGGACCTCTATGATCAGTCTCCTTTTTTCAGGACCCTTTGTGATAACTGCGAGATGGCCATGAAGAAATGCTTCTTTCCGCTGACGGCATATATCGCTGACCATCCCGTGTATGGGGAGATATGGCGGCAGATCCATGATGAATATGAACTTACGAAGAGCTATCTCACTAAGCTTAATGGAAAAGCGGAACTAATGGCTTCTTACCCTGTTGAGCAGTTGTCTGTTCAGATGCGGGAAAGGATCGTTCTGCCTTTGCTGACCATTCAGCAATATGCGATCAGTAAGGTACGTGAGATGGATGAGCAACTCGTGCAAACACCCATGCGATCGGTGTACGAGAAACTGGCGATGCGTTGCAGTTTTGGGATCATTAATGCAGGGCGGAATAGCGCTTAATCAATTTGACAATGAGGTAGTGTGGCAGTGTGGCAATGTAGGAAGCGCGCCCGTGCGTTGCCGGGCTGCGCAATGCCCAATGCCAACTGCCTAATGCCTACGCGAAGCGTTCAGCCGCATTACCGCATTGTCAAATTAAAAAGGGGAACATAGAAATGTTCCCCGTTGTTTATGACCCAACTTTGACTGCTTGTCAAAACTTGTAAATTGCTGCGATGAGTGCGCTCGTATTTGATTTGAGCGATCCTCCTTCTTTGTCGAAAAAGACTGCTTCGGAGGATGATTCAAACCTGATTTCAGGAATGAATGTAAGTGGACCTGCTTTGATGTTCATGGACAAGGTGTTTGCCCAGATGGCAGCACCTACCGGCGCGGTAGACATGGCCACAATCTGGTTTTTGTCGCTGAAATACTCACTCCTCAATGTGAAACCAACAGTAGCCGTAGGATCGAGGTTCAAATATATGGCGCTTCCCCACCAGTCTTTAGCTGTCACTTTCAGGCTCCTTGCCTGATTAGCTTTAGACTTTGTAGACTGAAAAGTTCCATTGAAGCCCATGTTGAATTTATCACTGAATTTGGCGGTAAGGACAGCATCAAACTGGTTGTAGCCCAGTGAATCTGTTGGTCTTTCGCCACCTACGTAATTCACATAAAGTTTTATGTTATCTGTCATGGCCAGGCTATACTGTGCCAGGATGGATTTTTTGCTTCCGGCAGGCGCAAATTTGTAGTCGGTAGGATTGGCTACACCGATCATGAATCCACTTTTTCCAAACGTTGCTTCCGCCTTGACACCTGTATGGAAGAATGGACCCCAGGAAAACATGTATGACATGCTGTAGTTTCTGTTGGCCGGGGCGTCCACTAATTCATATCCCACATGGGTAGCCCAGCTTCCCATGGTGAATCTCAACCAGTCTTTAGGCGAATAAGTAACATACAACTGCTTGATCGCCTGTGTAATACCGTTATCGTTATATGAGAATTCCTGTGCACGTTTTCCAAATCCTAGGTCAGCCACAAAACCAACTTTTCCAATACTGTGTTCCAGTTTTACAGAAGCCATGCCAAGTTCAAATGAATTATGGCTATTCGTAAACGAAGTCCTGTTGTTAGATGGATTTTTGCTGAAATCGTACCGGTAGTAAGCGTCCACAAAACCGGAAATGATCAGGGTTTTTTTTTCTTCTTTAACGGGCTCGGTGGCCGGGGTTTCCTGGGCAAAAAGAGGGCTAATGGCTGCTGTAAACACAGCCGTTACAATAAGTTTTCTTAACATTGTAATGCTTTTTAGTTCTGAATGAAAAAGGTACGGTGAAGAAATTATCTTGTTATTCCACAACAAGTTCTTCAACTGTGCCTTTTTCTATTCTGATTTCTGTATCCTTCTCTCCTCTCTTTTTCAGGATCAATGTTCCCTGAACATAAGATTCATTGTGTTGAGACGCATCAAGGCCTCGTTCTTCATCTTCAGAAGAAACACGCATAGGAATAACAAAGTTGATGAATTTGAAAATGGCATAAGAAACAACAAAGCTATATCCGGCGGCAATGGCCATCGCCTTCAACTGTGTGAAGAAGAAAGATGCATTACCATAGAACAAGCCATCGTTACCCAGACTGTTCACCGTTTTAGTTGCAAAGATTCCCGTAAGAATCATTCCCACAATACCGCCAAGTCCATGGCAGGGGAATACGTCAAGGGTATCATCCAGTTTTGATTTCTGTTTGTAATAAACAGCTACGTTTGAAATGATCGCTGCAACCACACCAATAAATATACTTTGTGGGATGGCAACAAAACCCGCCCCCGGTGTAATGGCAACCAAACCTACTACAGCGCCAATGCAAAATCCAACGACGGAAGGTTTTTTCCCACGCATTACATCAAAAAACATCCATGACAAACCTGCGGCAGCTGCTGCAGTATTAGTGGTAGCGAAAGCGGATACAGCTAATGCATTAGATGCAACAGCCGAACCAGCATTGAAACCAAACCATCCAAACCAGAGCAGACCAGTACCAATCAACACATAAGGCACGTTAGCAGGAGGAATTTCTGCTCCTTCCATATGCGTTTTCCTGCGCTTCAATACCATGGCACCTGCTAGTGCGGCACAACCTGCAGAAATATGTACAACAGTACCACCTGCAAAATCAAGGGCACCCATTGCGGCAAGAAATCCCTTAGGATGCCAGCT
>JBEISY010000346.1:0-2998 GCA_040375175.1 Chitinophagaceae bacterium | reverse complement strand
TGTTGGTAAAAGAAGGAGAAAGACATCCATTTGCTTACTTCATGATCAAAGGCGCTGCCCGCAGTTTTTATCTGAAAGACGGGATTGATATCAATACATGGTTTGCACTGGAAAACGAAGTGATCGGTTCCCTGCTCAACTTCCGGGATAAACCCGCCAGGGAGACCATCGAACTCATAGAAGATAGCACGCTGTTACAGATCAATGTGTATCAATTAAAGAAAGCCATGCCAGATAACCCTGAGATCACCAATTTCATCCTGGCCATCATCGAAGAATATGCGTTGTTTCTGGAAGAAAAAGCCTACTACACCCAGATGACGGATGCAATGGATAAATATCAAGTCCTGCTTGAAAACCAGCCTGAACTGCTTCAGCGGATACCCCTCACCTATCTGGCATCCTTCCTCGGGATCTCCAGGGAAACCCTCAGCAGGATCCGCGCCAAATGAGAATGTGACATATGTCAAATGGAATGCCCGTTTCCCGCCGTTGATTTGCCTTCAAAAAAAGAATGGACACAGAGAAGGCAAACAAAAGGATTCAATCAATAGACGTCGTCAGAGGACTCGCCGTATTTTTCATGATCGCGGTACATACCCTTGAAGTTTTTGGAACTGAGGAGCTTAGGCAAACTGCTACGGGAGAACTCATTGAATTCCTGGGCGGACCGCCAGCCGCTCCGGTATTCATGACGCTGATGGGTTTGTCGATGGTACTCGCCTGGAAAAACGATCCCAAAACGCAACTAAAAAGAGGGCTGCGGATTTTTCTTTCTGGATATTTATTGAACCTGATCCGTGCGGTTCTGCCCCTGCAAATCATGCTCTATTTCAATGTCAAAGACGCGCAGGCATTTCCTTTAGACGCCTTCGGGGTACTCACAGTAGTAGACATTCTTCAGTTTGCCGGACTGGCGATGATGATCACTGCGGTCACCATGCCATTCAAGCTTCCGGCGTATGTGGACCTTTTGATCGCATTGCTGATCATCATCGTATCGCCCTTTTTGTGGGGAATGGGTGCAGGGGTACCGGTTGTAAAATATGTGTTTGAGCTGCTTTGGGGAGATCTCCCATTCGCGCATCCCTTCCTCGCCAATAAAATCGCATTCCCGCTTTTTCCATGGTTGGCCTTTCCTTTCCTGGGTCTCTATCTTGGGAAGATCGTGCAGTCTGCAAAGGACCAGGATACGGTCTTTCGCAAGATCGGCTGGGGCGGATTGTTTGCAGTATGTATAGGTCTCGGCATTTCCGCAACCGATTTCGATTATCATTTCAATGACTATTACCACAGCCGGCAGGGTGCGATGATCTTTATGTGTGGCTTCGTGGCAGCTTGGGTTTCCCTTTTCCATTGGATCACCAGTCGCGTTCCATGGAATGGATTTTTTCAATTGCTCACGGTATGGAGCAAGGGCGTCACAAACATTTACTTCCTGCAATGGGTCATGATCCTATGGACCTATTTCATCTGGAGCCGAGAGGTGCATAGCGTATCTGCACTGTTGCTGTTGATCGCTTTGTTCACCGGCCTCTCACATTTCATCAATGCGTGGATTCAACGAAAGGACGGATCACGATAGGCACCTTCAACCTTCAATCTTCAACCTTCAACCTTGCGCAACGCGTCTATCTGCTTCAAAATCTCCATCGATTCCACCACCGGCTTCCACTCCGGTCCGCTGAATAACCATTTGAACCATGGCTTGTCTTTGTTCTCCAACCGGATGTTGAAAAACAACCAGAGTGCAATGAAAGTGAAGGAAACTGTAACAACAATATTCAATATCCACCAGGCCCAGTTCTCTTGTTTGAACATTCCATCGTTCCAGAAAAACATCGTCCATAAGGGAAGCTGGAGGAAAAGGACGCGGGTCACGTTCAGTGTTGAGGTGATCAATTTGGATAAACGCTCCTGGATCGCTAACACGGGTTCAGTAAAATCAATGGTATGGATCAGGTGCAATTGGTAGATATATATGCCGATGGCAATTGTAGTCAAGGCCACCTGGATCAATGCCGAATAAAGAAAGAACGGACTCGAAGCAGCATAGTGGTTGATGAACAGACCGGCCACAAGGCCACCCACGATGAATACCCACAAAACGCCGACCGCAATGGCAAATATTTTCACCTGCCTCAGCGTTGCCAACAGGCTATTCACCTTCAGTTTGGTGATATCTTCTTCCGCCTTGCGATTCACCTGTACCAGTGCTTCGATCTTCTGCTGGCTTTGCTGCCAAAGCATTTTGATATCCAATTCATTCATATCATTCAGTTGTATGATTTTCAAATTTTGCCCGGAGTTTCTCCCTGACCCTGCCGAGCTTGGTGCCCACATTGGAAACTGAGATGCCCATGATCTGCGCGATCTCGGAATAGCTCTTATCATCCAGATAAAGCAGGATCAATGCCTTATCCAGATCATTCAGTGTTGTAATAAACTGCTCCAGTAATTGTAGTTGTTCCAGCTGAGGAGAGGAATTCTCATCCGCCAACGCCATGGTTTCTTCCAGTACCGGACCAGCCATCGGCAATCTCCTTCTTTGCTTGCGATAAAAAGAAATGGCCACATTTAGGGCAACGCGGTAGAGCCAGGTGCTGACGGGATATTTATTATCGTAACGGGGCAGGCCACGCCAGACCTGGATCATCATTTCCTGCACGAGGTCCTGCTTATCTTCCTCGTTCCTACAATAGGTCCTCGCAATCTTCAGGAAGATCCCTTTGTGCTGGGTGATGACCTCGTGAAATTGTGCCGATAATGCCTGATTGCTGTCCATCTGCTTGACTACAAATTAGTGCCTTACCAGATGATTCGCTGCATTGGGTAAAAAATCACAGGGTTGGGGAAAATACACCATTATATTATTGAAAAGCAGAAAATGCCGGCGCTAAAAGTTCAATCTCCCCTTTTGAGATTCCTATCTTTCTGGCTTTAGTCTTCCAAACGGATACTGATCCTGTTACTTGATCTACTATACGTTCCATGTCCC
>JBEISY010000231.1:0-4062 GCA_040375175.1 Chitinophagaceae bacterium | reverse complement strand
GCGAGGCAGTTGTTATTGCAGGTTGCACAGCCGGATATCATCGTGAACGCTGCCGGTGTTGGAATTGTTAAATCGATGGACACACTGACCCTCGAGGAGTTCCGCCACAGTCTGCAGGTGAATCTGGAGGCCAGCTTTGTACTTGTGAAGTCGTTTTTGCCTTCCATGAAGGCCTCTGGGAAGGGATTGATCATCAATGTGCCGGGTGTGCTGGGAAAAGTGCCGATGGCAGGTGCAGCGGCTTATTCTGCGTCCAAATATGGTCTCGTGGGCATGATGCAGAGCATTCGTGAGGAACTTAAACGCACGGAGATCCGGATTACAAATATTTTTCTGGGAGGGGTAGACTCGCCTTTCTGGGATACGATTGATTTACGGGTCCAAAGGGAGAAAATGATCCAGGCTGAGGATGCGGCCCGGGCCATCTGGTTTCTCTGCCAGCAGCCAAGGTCAGGCGTGGTGTCAGAGATGGTTTTGCAGCCTTTTAACCACCAGGCAATTTAGGCATTAAGGCATTGGGCATTGGGCATTGCCAAGTAACTACTACCCAATGCCTTTCATTGCCGCACTGCCGCATTGTCAAATTGTCACATTATCTTCGTGCTGCCATGTTTAATATCTCTTTCGACGATACTCACAACGCTTTTGCTTATAAATCAACGGGTGAATTGAAGCGGGCCCATTTTTTGTTTTCGGCTATGCATTATCCCTGGCTCGTTAAGTGGGGCACAAAAATCACCCCCTGGGCGATCCAGTCCGGACTGCCGGTGAAAAGCCTTGTGAAGAATACCATTTTTAACCAGTTTGTTGGCGGAGAGTCACTGGAACAAACAACACCCGTTGCCAAGAAGCTCGGTGAATACGGTGTGCAGGTGATCCTCGATTATGGCGTGGAAGGTGGCCACAATGGAGAGAAAGGATTTGACGAAGCTTGTGAGACTTTTATCAAAGTGATCAAATACGCGGCAACACAGCCGAATATCCCTTTCATGAGCATCAAACTCACCGGAATGTGTCGGTTTGGTCTTCTGGAAAAACTCGATCACTCCGTAGATGGCACCGAGGGCACTTTGATGAAGCGATACACGCACGCTTTGGATACCCTTTCTGGTGAAGAGCTAAGTGAATGGCAAAGGGTGCAAGACAGGATGCATCGCATTTGTGCGCTTGCAAGCCAGAAAGGAGTTGGGGTGATGATCGATGCAGAAGAGACATGGATCCAGGATCCGGTTGACGTCCTCACGATGCTGATGATGGATCAGTTCAACAAGGATAAAGCAGTAGTATATAATACCTTGCAATTATACCGGCACGACAGGCTTGCGTTTCTGCACGATTCCATTGAGGCGGCAGAGAAGCGTAACTTTATCCTCGGGGTGAAGCTCGTGCGTGGTGCATATATGGAAAAGGAGAGAGAACGTGCCACTGCCATGGGGTACGAGTCGCCGATCCAACCGGATAAAGAGAGCTGTGATCTTGATTACAATGCCGCAATAAAATTGACCATTGAGCACATCAATATGGTTTCGGTGATCATTGCATCGCATAATGAATACAGCAACATGTACGGAACGCAGTTGATTCAGGAGAAGGGAATCTCAGTAAATCATCCGCATGTGCATTTTTCGCAGTTGTATGGCATGAGTGATAACATCACTTTCAATCTGGCCAAAGCCGGATGTCATGTCAGTAAATACCTCCCCTTCGGACCCATCAAAGATGTGGTTCCATATCTCATGCGCCGTGCACAGGAAAACTCTTCTGTAGCCGGACAAACGAGCCGCGAGCTCTTGCTGATCAAGAAAGAATTGTCGCGCAGGAAAGCTACTAGCTAATAGCGATTAGGTAGTAAGCCAATACGTGATCTTCAGCACCAATGCCCGGTTCTTCACAGAGAAAGGTGCCGGCAGATAGTTATCCGTGTATACGAGGAAGATATCCGAAGCCGGTTTATATCTCCATTGCAATCTAGAATTGATGTTGATGTTTTTCAACTGGCTGTTGTATTGCACAAAAGTGGTGAAGTAAAGATTGTTGCGCATGGTGATGTCAATGCGCGGGCTCACGATCCACAGTTTAGTGTTGTTCCACGGTGCTGGCATACGGATATCGTTATAGCTCACGGCCACACTGAATATCGCATAGGGTTGTTTCCGGTAGGCAATCTCACCACTCAGGTTTAGCCGCGTTCCATTCTCGTAGTAGCCACCATAACGGGTGGAGAAACTAAAGGTGAACAGTTTTCGAGGGGCGGAGAAATACTCTGTTCCAAAGGCTTTCCAGTTGTGTTTCGTGCCCCTTGCCAGCGTGTCTTTCCCTGAATTGGTGGGATCGAAAGGCTGGGTGAGATAAACGTAATCCGTGGCAACCCAAGTAGTGAAAGTGGAGAAGTCGCGGAAAGTGATGGTATATGGAATGAAACTTTCGTTGTCTAATTGTTTGCCTGTTTCACTGAAAAAATAAGTACTGGACAAGCGTATTCCATGGGATAGCACTCTTCCTTTTTTCGGAAAGAATAAAACACCGGCGCTTGCATTTTCTTTGATATAACCCTTGCGCGGCACATAACCCACTTCGGCATTATAATTACTGCCTACGTATTCATGTTGCCAGCCAAAATTGAAACGTTTTGCAGAGTAGAGAATATTACCTGCGTTTACCCAGTCTTTTCCATTCAGGCCCGGCGTGAAAGACTTTATGCCCATCAACTTGCCCGTCCATTTATTATTGGCTGACGCGAGGTTGTATTCCAGTCCAACATTTCGGTTATACGTGTTGATGGGTTTACCCGGAAGCGTGTCAGCAAAATAACCGGGCGACTGTTTATTGATGAAGAACACGCCGATGTTTGACCTCGCGAAAACTTTTCTTTGCAGGGCCATGACGGCAAAATTCTGCGTGGGCAGGCCTTTCTCTTTTGAGCCTGCGGTTTGCATGTCCATCACACCAATACGCCAGTCTTTATTGAGTTTACCACTCATTCGGAAGCCACCCAGGATGGGAACGTCAAGCCCGATGCGTCTTGAGAAAAAAGGTCTTAAGGTAGAGTAACCAATATTGGCAAAGATGTCTCCGTTTTCCAGGAAGAACTGTCTGCGTTCGGGGAAAAATAATTCAAACCGATCAAGGTTGGTGACTTGCCTGTCTACTTCCACTTGCGAAAAATCCGGGTTAACGGTCAGGTCAAGGTTGAGGGCCGATGTGAGTCCTATTTTGACGTCACCCCCAATATCTTTCTGCCATTGTGTAGGTTGGTTGGGCTGGTATTGCTTGGCCGTACCTGCCAGTGCATAAGGAATAATGGAGATGTTCTGGCCGGCGGAAGGTGGCGGTTCATCCCATACTAACGTGCCCGTATAGGCGAGGGAAGCGGTGGGAAATTGACGGGGCACAGGAGCCCAGCTTGATTTTTCCGGAACCCTGATGTCATTTCTACTCAGGTTGATACCCCATTCCGTCAGTCCGTTTTTATACCGCAATGTCTTGAAAGGAATCGCCGCTTCGAAGACCCATTTAGTACTGTCTGTCTTTACTTCAGACTGCCATTTGTTATCCCAATTCAAGTCTACTTTACCACCTTCAAACATCATTCCGTCCCACTGCGCGCCCGCGGCGTTGGCGCCGAAAGAGAATCCACTGGTCTTATCTTCAAAGGGGTCGATGAAAACGAGAAAGTTATCGTTCTTCCCAAAATTGAAATCCCTTCGCAAGGATTCAACCATGTTTACGCCGGGTACGAGTTTATGACAGATCGCGATGAGGTAAAGATGTTTATCGTCATAACACATCTTCACTTCTGTTTTTACATTGGCTTTGCTGGAGTCCATGGGGAGTACCATGAAGAAATCGCGCGCTGTTTCAGCATGGTCCCAGGCGCCATCATTAGCGATACCGTCTATAACAATAGGGGTTTTTGTACGCCTGATGTGCAGGCGATATTTATCGTTGATTTTTTGCGCGGAAGCAGTCAGTTGTGCCAGCAGCAGCAGGCAGATCGTTAAGGGTCTAAACACTTTGTGAAGATATGACTTTAGTTCGCAGGTCGCATAGGTCGCGAGTTCG
>JBEISY010000288.1:0-3541 GCA_040375175.1 Chitinophagaceae bacterium | reverse complement strand
GACCTGCCGGATTTTAGCCAGATTAGGTTGGAGCAGGGCTCAGATTACAAGCCTGCAGAACCGGCTGTTTTGCAGGCGGCCAATTACATCTTATCCACGCCGATTTCCAAGGATGACCTCAATCGTGCGCATTCTCTCCAGTTTCTGTTGCGTTGGATGACCGGCACGCCGGATTATACTTTTTCACTGGACGGAAGTATTTCCAAAGCAGTGACCGGCAATCCGGATGTTCTGGGTGTATATATGGCAGCCTTGGCCAAGTATGGCCTTGAGAACAAAGCTGTGGCCGGTGATGCAAGAAAGATGAATCTTGAAGCCACAAAAATGATGCTGGCCTATTGTGAAGACAGCAAGAACAATGTGAAGCTCAATAAGACTCTTAAGAAAATGATTGAGGCGAATAAAGAGGGTAACCTTGAATCCATGCTGTAGGCTATGCATCCAAAAACGAAACGATTGTTGAAACGAGTAGCTCTTTTATGCCTGGCGGCATATTGTGTGCTTTGCGCAGGGTTGTATTTTTTTCAGGAAAAACTCATCTTCCCTGCCAGTACACTACCCCAAGATTACAAGTTTACTTTTGCCAGGCCGTTTCAAGAAAAGTATATTACTACCGGTAACGGCTACTCGCTGCATGGCATCTGGTTTCCACTGGACAGTTCAAAGGGAACCATTTTTTACCTGCATGGAAATGGCGGAACAGTGGATTCATGGGGTAGCTATGCAGAAACCTATGTGCGCCTGGGTTATCAGGTCTTTGTACCGGACTATCCCGGGTACGGGAAAAGTGGCGGGAAGATCGTAAACGAAGAGACGCTTTTCAGGGATATACAAACTGCCTATGATACGGTGTGCCGATGGGTGTCGGAGAAGGATGTGATTGCGCTTGGTTATTCTTTGGGAACAGGATTGGCTACTAGACTTGCTTCCAACCGTCAGCCAAAACTTTTGATGCTCCATGCGCCGTATTATAACCTCACCGCCATGATGCGTCATCGGTTCCCCATCGTTCCAACTTTTCTGCTTCGATATAAAATAAACACGAACCAGTATTTGCCGAAATGCGCAATGCCTGTGGTGATTTTTCACGGCGATGCAGATCAAGTTATCCCGGTGGCGATGGCAAAGCAGTTGCGAGCCCTGGCCAAATCTTCTGACAGCTTGATTGTGCTAAAAGGGCAGGGGCATATGGGTATTTCTCAAACTGAAGGTTATATGTCTGCTTTAACCACTATACTTGCAATTAAATTAGATGAGATTCCTTAGCCTTTTGATATGCTTTCTGTTGCCCACACTTTCCAGGGCCGATGAACCCCTCCGCATTGCCGTGATCAGCCTGACCCACACGCATGTGCATTGGATCTTCAACAGCGAGAAGCGCGGCGATATCAACATTGTTGGCGTGGTGGAACCGGATACAGCCCTTGCAGGGAGATATTCCCGGCAGTATAATTTTCCAAAGGAGAAACTTTTCAGGACAACCGCGGAGATGCTGGCCAGGGTGAAGCCCGAAGCGGTGGCCGCATTTGGAACTATTGCTGACCATATGAAGGTGGTAGAAGAATTTGCCCCGATGGGTATTCATATCATGGTAGAGAAGCCGCTGGCCATTACGGCGGCAGAGGGTAGGCGTATGCAAGCTCTTGCGGCAAAGCATAATGTGCAATTGCTGGTGAACTACGAGACCACCTGGTATCCTACTGTACATGAAACCCGCGCGCTGCTGGAACAGAACAAGGTGGGGCCGATGGTGCAGTTGATCGTTCGCGACGGACATAAAGGACCGCAGCGGATCAATATCAGCAATGAGTTTTTTTCCTGGCTCACCGATCCGGTGTTAAATGGGGGCGGGGCCATTACGGATTTTGGTTGTTACGGCGCCAACATCGCCACTTGGCTGTTAAAAGGACAAAGACCTAAAGCCGTCATGGCTGTTACGCAGCAGTTGCAGCCATCCGCCAATCCCAAGGTAGACGATGAAGCCACCATCATTCTGATCTATGATAGTTGCAAGGTGACCCTGCAGCCCTCCTGGAACTGGCCCATCGGTAGAAAAGACATGGAGCTGTATGGAAGAACAGGAGCGATCTATGCAGACAACAAACATGATCTGCGGGTACGCATGTCCGTTGGGTACGATGAGTTCAACGAGCAAACACTGTCTCTGCCGGAACGGCAACAACCTTATGATGACCCTTTTACTTTTTTCAAGGCGGTGGTGCGCAATACCATAAAGATGGAGCCCTACGATCTCTCATCGATTGAAAATAATATCCTGGTGATGGAGATCCTGGATGCCGCCAGGGAATCTGCAAGAACAGGACATGTAGTGCAGTTGGTTGATCCTCTACCTGCATTGATCAAAGGAAATTTTACGGACGATTACAATGTTAAATACAACATCACGGATTCATTATGGACGCAGAAGCCAGGCACCAAATTCTGGATCATCAGCCATAATGCTGCGGAACAGTATTTGCTGGTGCGGAATGATGAAGGTAATGCCAGCGAAGGAGGCTTGTATTCGCGGATAGATTACATGCCTTTTCAAAATGTGGCACCTTTTCAATGGGGATTCTGCCTGACAACCTATGACGCAAAGACGCCGGAAGAAGCAAGGACCAAAGCAAAGGCAGACCGCACCAATCCACGCAAGGGTTGTAATGGGTTTCCATTTTCGAGGATGAAACGGTAGTCAGGTCTTCATAAAATTCTGGGCTATGCTCAAGGGCCTGAGCGTATATCTTTTTTTCAGGTGATGCCCTCCAGTACGACGTAGTATATCTCTTAACGCCTCAATAACCTCAATAGTGTGATCGCCCTTATTGATCATAATACATTCTGCCATGGCAGCATGCGTGGCGTCCGTGATCTCGGAACGGGTAGCCAGGCCCGACTTGTTCAGGTTCTCCAGCACTTGGGTTGCCCAAATGACGGGTGCATGTGCTGATTCGCAGATCCATAGAATCTCTTCCTGAATTTCGCCCATTCTTTCAAAACCGATCTCTACTGCCAGATCACCCCTCGCAATCATGACGCCGAAAACAGATTTCTGCATGGCGGTCAACAGTAAACTTGGAAGGTTCTTAACGGCCTCCGTGGTTTCAATTTTGATGATGAGTTGAGGCTGTTTTGTTGGATGCTTATCCATGGCGGTGAACAGCGCTTTTAAGTCGGCCGCGTACCTGACAAATGAAAATCCGATCATATCCGCATGTTCACATATGAAAGGCAGATTGGCTTTATCAGCATCTGTAAGAGGGGATATGTCTATGACGGTATCCGGGAAATTGATGCCTTTTCCTTCTTTGATGTATTGTTTGCTGGATGAGATTCTTACAACACGCATGGCTGCTTTTTCCTCTCCGGTTTTTTCAATGAAACCTTTGATCATGCCATCGTCAATATATACGCGGTCGCCTTTCTTAAGCATGCTTATGATTCCGGCTTCGTTAGGGCTGATGACCGTTTCCTTCTCATCGGTTTTTCTTATGGATTCCGCCAGCCATACCATTTCACCTTCCTTGATTTTTACTTTTTT
>JBEISY010000358.1:0-2913 GCA_040375175.1 Chitinophagaceae bacterium | reverse complement strand
TTCCAGAACCGACGGCGGCAGAGTCTTACATACCAATTGCTCAAATGCTCATCCAGGAAATCCTCAATCGCCCGTCCGGCCATCGTTGGCTCATAATCGTCCATATATTCCTTCACCCTGATCACCAGAGAGTTGAGGGACGAAAGAATCCATCGGTCGATCTCCGGCCGTTCTGCCACAGGGATATAGGCTTCTCTGAACCGGAACCCATCCACATTGGCGTACAGCACAAAAAATTGGTACGTATTGTAGAGGGTGCCAAAGAATTTGCGCTGCACTTCTTTGATCCCATCGATATCAAACTTCAGGTTATCCCAGGGCGAGGCGTTGGTGATGAGGTACCACCTTGTGGCATCAGCGCCAAACTGGTCAATGGTCTGGAAAGGATCCACCACATTGCCGAGCCGTTTACTCATCTTGTTGCCATTCTTGTCCAGCACCAACCCATTTGATACCACCGTTTTGTAGGCCACGGAATCAAAGAGCAGCACACCCAAGGCATGAAGCGTGTAAAACCATCCCCTCGTTTGGTCAACACCTTCCGCAATGAAATCCGCGGGGAAGGCCTCTCCTTTTTCCAGTTTCTCTTTGTTCTCAAAGGGGTAATGCCACTGTGCATAGGGCATGGCACCGGAATCAAACCACACGTCAATCAGGTCCGGTACGCGCTTCATTGGGTGGCCGCTGTTGCTGACCAGGATGATCTCGTCAACATAAGGCTTATGCAGATCCAGGATCCCTTCATGCAGATAATGCTTGTTCACATCGCCGCCCAGCACCTGGCTGGCCTTGCGGATCTCCGCATTCAGCTCTTCAATGGAGCCGATGCATTTTTCTTCTGAACGATCTTCTGTACGCCAGATGGGCAGCGGCGTTCCCCAGTATCTTGAACGACTAAGATTCCAGTCTACCATATTCTCCAGCCAGTTCCCGAAACGGCCCTCGCCAGTGGATTTCGGTTTCCAGTTGATCGTTTTATTCAACTCCACCATCCTGTCTTTCAGGGCCGTGGTTCTGATGAACCACGCATCGAGCGGATAGTATAGAATAGGTTTGTCTGTGCGCCAGCAATGGGGATAGCTGTGCTCGTATTTCTCCACTTTGAAGGCCCGGCCTTCCAGTTTTAATTTTACAGCGATGTCTACATTAACGTCCTGGAAGTCTTTCTCTTCTTTATAGTTCTTCACATAGCGATGGCTGAATTCTCCTACGCCATCCACAAATTTTCCTTCCCGATCCACAAGGGTAAGTATACCCAGCTGATTCTTCTGACCCACTTTATAGTCGTCTGCACCAAAGGCCGGCGCAATATGCACGATACCTGTACCATCCTCTGTGGTCACAAAATCACCCACCACCACGCGGAAAGGCTTTGCCTCCGGAGTGATCTCACGGATTGCACCAAGGCTGTTTGCTTCAAATGGAAGCAGTTGATGGTATGTCAATCCCTCCAGTTCAGTGCCTTTATAGTTGCCGACGATTGTCCAGGGGATCAGCTTATCGCCCGGCTGGAAAGTGTTAAGATCCTGGTTCTCCCCTTCTGCTTTAAGGTATTTTCCCAGCAGCGCCTTCGCCAAAATAATGTGGCAAGGTTGAGACGTGTATGGATTGAATGCTTTTACCAGCACATAGTCTACCTGCGGACCCACGGCCAGTCCCAGGTTAGAGGGAAGCGTCCAGGGTGTGGTGGTCCAGGCCATGATATGCATTGGCGCCTGGTCTGTAAGATCAAAAAGAAACTGCGTGGCCGCGGTCTTTGCCACCTCAAACATCGCCACGGCAGAGGTATCCTTGACATCCTTGTACGTACCCGGCTGGTTCAACTCGTGCGAGCTGAGGCCTGTACCGGCAGCAGGAGAATATGGTTGGATGCTTACGCTCTCATACAACAGTCCCTTGGTATACAACTGTTGTAAGCACCACCAAAGCGTCTCGATGTATTCGTTTTTGAAGGTGATATAAGGATCATTCAGGTCAACCCAATAGCCCATTTTACGGGTGATCTCGTCCCATTTATCTTTATACCGAAGTACGGCTTCACGGCATTTCTGGTTGTAGGCTTCAACGGTGATTTTTTTACCGATGTCTTCCTTGGTGATGCCAAGTTCCTTCTCTACGCCCAGTTCCACGGGGAGACCATGGGTATCCCACCCGCCCTTCCGTTTCACCTGGAAACCACTCATGGTTTTGTACCGGCAAACCAGGTCCTTCAGGGTCCTGGAAATGACGTGGTGAATGCCCGGCATCCCATTAGCGCTGGGCAGGCCTTCATAAAACACAAAAGGTTTAGCGCCTTCCCTAAGTGAGACACTCGCCTCAAAAGCCTTTTCCCGATCCCAGCGGGCCAGGACCTCTCTCTCAAAAGCGGGCAGGTTCAGCTGTTCAAATTCTTTATATCTGGACTCCATAGTTGCGTAAAAAGAGGGCAAAATTACGGATTAGAAGGCAGTTTAAACGAGGCATCTTGGCTGGCAGACAGGGCTATTCGAAATAGTTTCAAAATTCTTTACGGGGTACTTGTCTCGCAAATGATTGTAAAGGAACCCATAACCCCAAAACAAGCAGGGGCAGACCTATTTACAGTTAAGCTGGCTATAATATTGCCCCCACGGTGGGCGTTTAAGTAAATGGAGCGGGTCAAGTTATCCACAGAAATGAGCGGTTGGCATAGTTAGAGCTTGAAATCCATTCTTAAGTACCTATAAAATCCAAGTATATGAAAACGAACTCCAGTCATCCACTGAGATTGCTCTATGCCGCACTTCGGATGCCAAAAAAAGACCGCAAAGTCTCATCATCAACACGTCACAGTAACATTATCACCAGGGAATAATCCCTGAACAGAATATTTATGGTTAAATACAGGATGCAACACCTGTAACCAAAGAGTCCAGGGTTTAGGGATTAGGGATG
>JBEISY010000475.1:0-1766 GCA_040375175.1 Chitinophagaceae bacterium | reverse complement strand
TTTACCTTCTCATCTACAGAACTTGCAAGTAAATACGTCAAGACAACTTGTTCCGTCTGCTGTTGGATCAGTGCCTGTATGCCCGTTTTGCGCGGTGCCTTCCAGGTGGTAGAGATCACCCTGTTCAACATCTCATCCAATGCAAGTCCTTTCTGCTGATTGATGGCCATCCTGCTGAGCCGTTCCGGGTGAAATAGAAATGAGAGCGGAAAATCAGCACCTGATTCTGCAGGCGACAAAGGATCAAATGCCAGACCGGTTCGCTTGGTGAATAACTCTCTTTCATTTCCGTAGCTATCCGGACGTGGAGGAATGAGGTCAAGAATATGCTGTGGAACTTCCAGGTATGCCGGTTGTATCGTCTGCAATGCCGCATCAAGCGCTCTTAGCTGAAGTTCTTTTGGTAAGGGCTCCATTTTCTTATTGGTCTTGCCGTTTATTGTATAGGTATAGTCCATTCCGCCTACCAGTTTACAAACAGCTTCGGTCTGGTATCGATGATAAAAATAGATCGGCACCAACACATCTTCCAACATCGCCATGGGATACCCTGCCCTCAGGCTGTTTGTACCAAATTGCTTCAGGGCTTTTTCACGGATCTTACTCATCTCCTGTAGTTCAGATACCGCATCCTTGCCATTATCCCAGAGATGGGCCGTTGGGTGCAGCCCACCTGCAGCCCTTGCATCCTGGTCACTGATGAACTGAAGTCCCTTGCCGTATGCATCATCAAGCATCCGATCCAGCGCCTTACTTTCATCTGTCCCCGAAGCAAATTCTTTATAGCCCCAGGTGATGGATACCTTATCCCACTCGCCAATTTTCATATCATATGCATTGCTGAGATCGATGTTCCCCGAAGCATCCAGCCTCACCCATGGATGCGGATAATCCATCACGGATGCGCGGTTGTTAACGCTGGAGGCATAATTGTGCATGAGGCCAAGGGTGTGCCCCACTTCATGGGCAGACAACTGCTTCAGCCTGTCCAGCGCCATCCTGAGCATTTTGTTGTCAGCAGGCATACCATTTTCGAAAGGCGAAAGCAAACCTTGCGCAATCAAATAATCCTGACGTACACGCAGTGATCCAAGGGTCACCTGTCCCTTGATGATCTCACCCGTGCGGGGATCTGTCACACCTCCACCATAGCTCCATCCACGCGTGGACCGATGCACCCAATTGATAACGTTGTAACGGATGTCCATCGGATCACAGGTATCGGGCAATACTTTAACCTGAAATGCATTGATGAAACCCGCCGCTTCAAAGGCCTGGTTCCACCATGAAGCTCCTTCCAGCAACGCGGAACGGATAGGCTCCGGTGTGCCATTATCGAGATAATAAATAATCGGATTCACGGCCTCACTTCGTGCGGCAGAAGGATCTTTTTTCACGAGGCGATGCCTGCGGATGAAAAACTTCTCAATATGTTCTGTTACCGGCGTACTGTAATCGAAGAAACTGACGGGAATATAGCTTGACCTCGGGTCAAAAACCCGGGGCTTAAAATTATTGTCTGGGAGTTGTACAAAGGAATGATGCATCCGCATGGTGATGGCGCTGGCGGCTGGTGCCACCGACTGCACATATGCACCCACTACCCCATCGGCATTGGCAAAAGTTACGGTGGTTTCCAGCTCGGTATTCAATGGGAAATTCTTTGAAGAAGGCAGATACAAAGCGGATCTGGAACTGTCTAAAGCAAAATTACCCTGTTGCATCCTGCGGAGTCGGTTTCCAACCTGCATCGCATCCCGCATCAG
>JBEISY010000271.1:0-3726 GCA_040375175.1 Chitinophagaceae bacterium | reverse complement strand
ACTGGAGATCCTGATGAAAGAAGCAGTGGACGAGATGACGGCGGTGGTGATCACGGCCGGTTCATTTGAAGCCAGCGATAAAAAGAAAACCACGGTCTTAAGTTCGTTGGATGTGGTGACCACGGCCAGTGGCAATGGTGATGTAACGGGTGCATTAAAAACCTTACCAGGTGCACAGCAGGTGGGTGAGTCTGAGGGTCTTTTTGTAAGGGGAGGTACTGCAGCTGAAACAAAGACATTTATCGATGGCACCGTGGTGAATAACTTCTTCTTCAGCAGCACACCTGGTATTGCCACGCGGGGCCGATTCTCGCCCTTTATTTTCAAGGGAACCGTATTCAGCACGGGTGGATATTCGGCATTGTACGGACAGGCCATGAGCTCAGCGCTGATCCTGGAATCCATCGATCTACCTGACCAGACATCCGGCAGCATCAACGCTTCTGTGATTGGTGTGGGTGGTGGATATCAGCACCTGGATAAGAACAAGCGGTACTCTTTTGGGGGAAGTTACAACTACACAGACTTGCGTTTGGCTTTTGCACTGATCAAGCAGCGTCAGGAATATGAAAATGTGCCGGTCTTTCATACGGCGGATGCCAACTTCCGTATCAAAACGTCCAAAACCGGGATGTTGAAATACTACGGCCAGTTTGGAACCAACAACCTCAAATTCTACACCAATAGTATAGACACGCTTGGGTATCTTGATGGTTTTGGAATAGCCAATACCAACTACTATCACAACCTCAGTTACCGGGAAAGTTTTGGCCGATGGAAGATGAACCTCGGCGCATCTTACACCTACAATAAAGACAATATTGAGGCGGGCTTGTATACGATGGAAAAACAACAGGTACAAGTGGATCCCTTGCTCTTCAAAAATTTCAAACAGCGAAACCAGGGGAACTATTTCAATGCCAAATGGGTGATGGAAAGAAAGATCCGAGGCCTGAGTGCCGTGCGTGGCGGATTGGAATACAATCATAATAATGATGATATCCGCTATACCGCATTTGATGGCCAGGTCTTTAACTTCCTGGTGAAAGATCGCATTACTTCAGCCTTTGCAGAAGCAGATATCTATGTCACCAACAATATTGCGGCAAAACTGGGTGGGCGATATGAACATTCGTTGTTGCTGAATAAGAGCAATATCGCCCCAAGGCTTTCACTTGCTTACAAGATCAACAAAGAAAGCCAGGCATCCCTTGCCTATGGCGTGTTCTATCAAAATCCGGAGCGGCAGTTTTTTCCGTCTTTCGTTGACCTCAACTTTACTAAGGCCACGCATTACATCGCGCAGTATCAACGGGTGACTTCATTAACAACATTCCGTACGGAATTATTCTATAAAAAATATGATCAACTGATCAAGACAACCCTGCAGAATTTTCAACCGATAGCCACGGGCAACACGGGCTTCGGCGATGCAAAAGGGATTGAGGTGTTCTGGAGAGATAAGAAAACAGTGAAGAATCTTGACTACTGGATTTCGTATTCTTACCTGCATACAAAAAGGGACTACCTGAATTTCCCTGAAGCCATTCAGCCCAGTTTTGCAGCTACGCATACGGCTTCACTGGTGTTGAAACGATTTGTGACGAAGTGGAAAACGCAATTCAATGCCGCATACAACTATGCCAGTGGCAGGCCTTACTATTATATTTTACCGGATCAGACAGGATTCAAGTTTGTGGACCGGGGCCAGACCAAGGCGTATAATAACCTTAGTCTAAGTGTGAACTACCTGCCCAACATCGGCAATTCAAAATCAAAAGTCTTTGCGGTGTATGTGTTGTCTGTGAGCAATGTGTTGGGCTATGACCAGATCTTCAACTATCAATACTCTTATAACGGCTTTCGGAAAGAAGCGATCCGTCCGCCATCGAGGACCTTTGTTTTCATCGGCGCATTCCTGAGTTTTGGCATTGATCGTTCACAGGAAGCCATTAATAGTAATCTCTAAAACTAAAATTATGAACACAGATTATCAATCCACCGATCCCAAGGATAAAATGCTTTGGGAGATCGCCGGAAAAAGGGCGAGTTTCAAAGGGCACTTGCTTTCCTACATTCTTGTGAATGGATTTCTGTGGGCCATCTGGTATTTCAGTGGCCAGCACTACTCCGGGCGTGGTATTCCCTGGCCAGTTTGGCCGATGCTGGGCTGGGGGATAGGTTTGCTATCTCATTACATCGGAGCCTTTGTTTATCCAAAGGAAGATGCGGTTCAAAGGGAGTATGAGAAGTTAAAAAATCGAAAATAAAAATTCAACACACAAAAAATAGAAGGTTATGAAAAAGGGATTAATGATGCTTACAGCAATTCTTTTTGTTGTTCAGGTGAATGCACAGTCGGATAAATACATGAAAGCGATGGAAGCTAAGATCACAGAGATGAACAAGGCCAGTACTTCTACGGCATGGCAGGAAGTTGGTAATGCTTTCCAAAGAATCGGGGAAGCTGAGAAAACACAATGGTTGCCATTTTACTATGCCGCGGTGAGTAATGTGATGACCGGACTGATGCTGAATAATGGCCAGATGGGCGGTGGCAATTCCACGCAGATTGACCAGATTGCGGATAAGGCGGAAGAAATGCTCAACAAGGCAGAGGCCATGGAGAAAGATAATGCTGATATCTATTGTGTAAAGAAGATGATCAGCACGCTCCGTATGACGGCGGATCCGATGACACGTTTCCAGACCTATGGTCCAAAGGGTGCCGAAGCGTTGGCGAAGGCCAAGGCACTTGACCCCAACAACCCACGCATATATATGCTGGAGGGCCAGGATAAGTTTTATACACCCGAGCAGTTTGGTGGAAGCAAGACGGAGGCGAAGGCTTTGTTTGAGACTTCGTTAAAGAAGTTTGATGAAGCAAAGCCAAAATCCTCCATCGCACCCAACTGGGGCCGTAACCAGGTTGAATATTTTCTGACACAGATCAAATAATTCCGATGGACGATAAACTGAGTGGTCTTGAAAGCCTGGCGATCATTGACGAGATGATCAAGAAAGCAAAGAACCATTTCAGCGAAGACGGATCACTCTATCTCTTCTGGGGATGGTTGATCCTTTTTTGCAGTCTTGGCCACTATCTCCTGTATCATTTCAAGATCAGTTCTCAGCCCTGGGCAATCTGGGGCCTCACCTGGGTAGGTGCCGCGTATATGGTCATTCATACGCGAAAGGCCAGACGCAACAAGAAAGTGAAAACATATACCGAAGAAATGATCGCGTATGTCTGGATCACATTTGCGATCCTGATGGTGGTTTCAGCTATCGTGTTGGGAAGGGTGATCCCGGACTACCATCGATACAATTTCCTCGTGGTGTTGATCTGTTATGGAATGCCTACATTTCTTTCAGGATTCATACTGAAGTTTCAGCCATTGATCTGGGGAGGACTGTTTTGTTGGGTGCTGGCATTCGTTGCAGGATATGTTGATTTTCACTATCATCCGTTGCTTACTTCTTTAGCGGTGATTGTAGCATGGATCGTTCCTGGGTATATCTTGAAGTCCAGGTCTAGAAAACAAAAGTTGTAGTATGCCAGAACCAAAACTTACGGAGACAGAAAGCCTACAGCTCATTGAGCAAATGATTGGAAGGGCGCGCCAGGAAGAGAAAGCATCCGGCTGGGGCTGGATCTTATGGGGCTGGCTCCTTTTTGTGGCCAGTGTGTCCCATTATGTGATGATCAGGATGGGCGTGGAAGGT
>JBEISY010000482.1:0-1585 GCA_040375175.1 Chitinophagaceae bacterium | reverse complement strand
AGAAGCTCTCACCTTTGGCCAGATTATCCGTGACGTTGATATTTGTCAGGATGCCATCGAACAAACTCAATGTCATGGATTTTGCAGGAACGCCCAGTCCAATATGCGCAAGGAAAATATTGAGGCCGATGGATTTGATGAAAGTGCTCTTGCCCGCCATATTCGCCCCAGTGAGAAAAATGAAATTACTGTCCACGTTCATTTTCACATCATAAGGCACAGGCTGCTGCAACAACAGATGATACAGGCCTTCCGCTTCAAAATAGGGATCCTCTGCGTCTACAAATTCCGGCAACTGCAAGTGAAAGTTTTTTGTTGCCATCGCCATGGAATACCACGCGTCAAACTGGCTGTAGATCTCTAACAATACTTCGGATGCCGGCTTGAAGATCGTATGAAAATAGTAGCCGTAATACACGGTCTCTGCTACTTCATATCTTTTATCCTTCGGTCTTTTCGCGATCTCATGGATGATTTCAAAATTCAACAGCTTTCTCGCTCGTTCCAATAGCTGCTGCATTTTTTTGGGGAGATCGATGCCATCAAACAATGCGATCAGTTCTTTCAGGGTGCGCACAAAATCCGCAAAATGCCCGATGGAGAAATTGACTAGCGAGTAATCTGGTGAATGAAGAATTCTATATGTGTATGCGCTGATGATGTTCGCATTGTCTGGCAAGGGGTCCAGCTGGTAGTCGTAGAACCGATCAATCACCAGCATGGTTCCATTAGAGATACCCATCGGCCAATGGTCCAGCCTTTCCAGGATAAGCTGGATGATGCGTTGGGTCTCCTTGATCTTCTCCACATTGTCAAAGGGTTGCCGGAAATACCGCATGAGGTATTCCTTGCCGCCGATGGTGCGCGTGAAATTGAGCCGATGGAACACGGAGTATTCTTCTTCGGGATGAAAGATGGACAGATCGAGGTAGGTGTACTGATCTATTTGCATGCTATCTGTTAAATGTCAACCGGCTTCCTTTATGAGATTCATCGAACAGCCCATTTTCATAAACAAGATGCCCGTTTACCCAGGTTTTTTCTATAGAGGCAGGGAAATGAAACCCTTCAAAGGGGCTCCAACCACATTTGTAATACAGATTGTCTTTGGTGACGATGCCAGGCTTGTTCATATCAACCAGTACCAGGTCAGCGAAATAGCCTTCCCGGATATAGCCTCGGTTTTCAATTTGGAAGCACCTGGCCACGGCATGGCTCATCTTCTCCACTACTTTTTCTATGCTGATCCGGCCTTCCTTAACATAATGCAGCATCAGCAAAAGGCTATGTTGCACCAGCGGCAGGCCGGCGTGGGCATGTTCATAAGGAGGCTCTTTTTCAGACAGCAGGTGTGGCGCGTGATCCGTAGCAATAACATCAAGGCGATCATCCAGTAGCGCTTCCCACAACGCCGCTTTGTGTTCCGGCGATTTGATGGCCGGGTTGCATTTGATTTTATAACCCAGCTGTGCATAATCGTCTGCTGTAAAGTGGAGGTGATGGATGCACACTTCTGAGGTAATGCGTTTTTCTTCAATCGGGATCATATTGGTGAAGAGCTGTAGTTCCTTTGCGGTGGTCAGGT
>JBEISY010000338.1:0-3088 GCA_040375175.1 Chitinophagaceae bacterium | reverse complement strand
CACCTGCCTCAGCTGCGGGCATGATGCTGACCTCGCCAGACCGGGAATCCCTGACTAGAACCATGGTGCTGTCATGAAAAACATGGCCATCAAACAACTGATCGCCCTGAACTTTCTCGTATCCCATTTGCCGATTTTGTAACTTTGCGCCTCATCTGTAAAGCGAAACAAAAGTATGATAGATAAACTGGAAGCGATCAAGGCGAGGTTTGACAACCTGGGCGTGTCCCTGACCAACCCGGAAGTGGTGAGTGACAACCGGAAATTCACCCAGATGAGCAAGGAGTATCGCAGTCTGGAGACCATCGTAAAAGCATATCACGACTATCGTAAGTTGCTGGATGATATTGATTTTAACCGGGAGGCGCTGATGGGTGATGATGTGGAGCTTCGTGACCTGGCTAAACTGGAGACAACGGGACTGGAAGAACAGAAAGAGGCGTTGGAGAAGTACATCCGGAATTTGCTGATCCCCAAGGATCCGCAGGATGAGAAAAATGCGATCCTTGAGATCCGTGCGGGCACGGGTGGCGATGAGGCATCGCTGTTTGCCGGTGACTTACTGCGGATGTACTTGCGTTATTGTGAGAAGAAGGGCTGGAAAACGGCTGTGCTCTCAGAAAATGAAGGAACCGTAGGTGGATACAAGGAGGTACAGGTGGAGGTGACCGGCGATGACGTGTACGGCACCCTGAAATTTGAGAGTGGTGTACATCGGGTGCAAAGGGTTCCGGATACCGAAGCCAGTGGCCGCGTACATACCAGTGCGGCAACAGTTGCGGTGATGCCGGAGGCCGAAGAGGTTGATGTGGAAGTGAAGGATAGTGAGGTGAAGATGGATACGGCACGTAGTGGTGGTGCGGGCGGACAGAATGTTAACAAGGTGGAAACAAAAGTGATCCTTACGCACCTTCCAACTGGCGTTGTGGTCATGTGCCAGACGGAGCGTACACAGCTGGCGAACCGTGAGAAAGCCATGCAGATGCTGCGTACAAAACTTTATGAAGAGCAGGTGCGCAAACAGGAAGAGGAAATTGCAAGGCATCGTAAAAGCCTTGTCAGCTCCGGTGATCGCTCTGCAAAGATCCGTACCTATAATTTTCCGCAAGGTCGCGTGACGGATCATCGCATCGGCATGACACTTTATAATCTGGCGGAGGTGATGAACGGCGAGATCAGTGAGTTGATTGATGCCCTGCAGTTTGCTGAAAATGCGGAGAAGCTTACCCAGCAGAATTAATATTGTGTCAATTCTTCAACAAGCTTTTTAAGGGTTCCTGCAAGCACTAACTTACACGTTCATTCCAAACTTAAACGTGTAATATGTTAGATCAATTGATTAGCCTGATTCAACAGTCAGGTCAGGCGCAGGTAGTGAACAATCCTGCCATTCCCAATGAGCAGAATGACAGGGTCATGCAGGAAGCCGGATCTTCTATCATGGATGGATTGCAACAAGCCATTGGTGGTAGTGGCGGACTGGGACAGCTGATGAAGATGTTTGGCCAGGGCGGCTCTTCCAATGGCCTCGGATCACTGATGCAAAATCCCCTCGTTCAGAATATCGTTTCCCAGTTTTCCGGAAAGCTGACCAACCAGTTCAACCTGGATCCGGCCAAGGCGGCCCAGGTGAGCAATGGGCTGATCCCTGAAGTACTGCAGAACCTGGCGGGCAAGGTAAGTGACCCTAATGACAGCAGCATTGACATCAATGGGGTTATGGCTTCCCTTACCGGAGGTAAAGCAGGCGGCGTTGATTTTGGCGGATTATTACAAAAATTCAGTGGCGGCGGTGATGTGGATGGAGACGGGGACGTTGACCTCCAGGATATTATGGCGAAGATTACCGGCTAAAAATCATAAACTGCTGGTTATTAGCTGATTGAATAAATTGACACCAAGTTTGTTAGGGATTTTCACAATTCATTAATAGCTTAGGTACAACTGTCTCTATCTAATAATTGTATTATAGAGGTAGATTTGTGCAAACGGTGTGAACGCAATAAGCGGTTGATGGTTAACGTTGTATAAGTAGAGAGAATTTGTGGAGAGTGCGTTGAGCTTTAGTATAGCATTAACAAAATGAGTGTAAACCTTGGCACCTGTTTTGACATCTAATATTTGAGTACGTTTTTAAGCAGTCAATTTTCTCATAAGCAGTTAGTTTTGGTTGCGGCCCCTATTTCCATAGGGGCCTATTTTTTTGCCCACTATGACGCCTACCGCAGCACCTGCCGTATCTGCATAAATATCTTTCCAGTCGAACTCCCTTGATGTAAAATTCTCCTGCACCCATTCCATTCCAGCACCGTAGGTAGCAACACAAATGAAAATGACGAGCAATGTTTCTGTTCTTTTTTGAGGACGGGTATAGACCCAAAGCCATGCCATCACTGCAAACAATATGAAATGAACCAGTTTGTCGAAGTGCTTGATCTTCGGCACGGACTCCATTGATCCCGTGTTGATCGTCAACAGGAAAAAGATCATGGCTGTCCACAACAGCAGGGGCCATGGTGTGAGCAGGAACCGTTTGATCATATAAGATTTAGCTGACGAGTGCTTCGTAGGCTGCAGCGTCAAGAAGGGCTGCCACGGCAGCGGGATCATTGACCTTCATTTTGATCATCCAGCCTTTTCCGTAAGGATCCTGGTTCACCAGTTCCGGCTGGCTGTCCAGTTCAGCATTTTTCTCCAACACTGTTCCGGCAACAGGTAGAAACAAGTCGCTCACTGTTTTTACAGCCTCCACTGTTCCGAAAACAGTTTCTGCTTCAAGGGCGCTTCCAATGGTTTCGATATCAACATATACGATATCACCCAGTTCGCTTTGTGCGAATTGTGTGATGCCGATGGTAGCGATATCGCCTTCCAGACTGATCCATTCATGGTCTTTCGTATAGCGCAGGTTGCCGGGGAAATTCATCTCGAAAAGATTTACGTTGAGGGCCAAAAGTAACTAGTTATGCGGAAAAAAAGCGGTGATTTTATTTTTTCGATCGCCGTATCAGGGTGACTTTCTGAATTTTTATGTCCTTCAATGGTTTATCACCACCTGTCATTCCGGTTGTTTTGGTGCCGGCAATCT
>JBEISY010000178.1:0-4800 GCA_040375175.1 Chitinophagaceae bacterium | reverse complement strand
GTACTCTCGATGGCAAAACGATTGCGGGGAGGTGGTTGCGCAGTATTGGGCTTCTGCTTTTGCTGGCCCACAGCGCCCATAAAAAGAACGCACATCAACAGGGTAGTAAGAATCAATCTGGTTTTCATACGAAGCCCTAAAATAATACAGAATTTCAGTCTGTACAAGGCTTTAACAGCTTGGTGCCGTTAAGGTTAGCATAAAGACCAACACAATAATTTATTCGTTATTGGTTATCAGTTATTTGGAAAATTTATACAAGGCACACACAATAAAAATCTATCGGCACCCCTCCATATTCCGTACAAAAAGCATCCCGTCGAACACCCGAAGCCAGGGAAGTGCCACATTTATGTGCTGCACAGAAATAGAACCCTTCATGTTAAATTTCGTGTTGATATTTCCACCACGCGCAAGCCAGGAAGACAGATCCGTGAATGCAAAACGCATATTATCAGGTATCCAACGTTCAAAACTCTCCCTCGATGGCGAACGAATACCAAAATCATAACTTTCGGTAGTTGCCCAGGTTGACTTTCCGGAAAATGAAGTCACCCCAACCACATAACTCACGTTACTAAATGCGCTATCGGTCGCAAGAATATTTCCCATCATTGCCTTCTCGCCAATCTCAGTGAGTGTTGCCTTATAAGGATACTTAGCGATATGCGCACTATGGGCCCATACAATGATTTTCTCATCGCGATACTTCTCATTAGCCAACCACTGCAGATTGCGGGCCATTTGTGCATCACGCTCATAGTAATTCTGTCTTCCGATGCTGTACTTGATCCTGTTTTTGGCTTCGTGCAAAACACTTTCACAAGACTGTGTCAAGAACGACATGTCCTTAGGCATCCTTTGATAAAGACCTGATAAAATTTCCTGAAAGGTATTGAGGCTATCTACAGACTGCTTTCGTCCGTAAGACATCAGCGAATCCATCCACCTTGACGCAAACATCCGATCAGGTAGTGCGAGTTGAAGACCGGCTTTCTGTTCCCATAGGATCAGCATACTGTCTTTGGAAGCATGCCGCACCACTTCTCCAGTCAGCTGACCATCAAACCCGCAGATCTTCAAATCCTTTCTCTTTGGCAGATAACGCTTAAAAAACGTATCCACTTTATTGCACAAGGTCCATATACCTAAAACATTCTCGCTAAGAAATACTGCGGCATCAGCACTGTCGCGCATGTTCCCATAATGATCCAAAGAAATAAAATCACTTTCAAATGCAAGTACGTTAAATCCCATTTGTTCATGCAGGAAACGCACTAGCCTCGCCTTGAGTGCAAAGGTTGTGGCATCACCATGACTCTGTTCGCCTAACATCACCACCCGCTTGTCTTTTACCGCCGCCGCAAATGCCGCAAGGTCCGTCCAATCCGTGTCATTCAATTGCACAGAACGGATCTCCGCCGTTTCTTTCTTCACATAATTACTGAGCTGGGCCCTTACCCCCATCACCCAATAACCCATAACAAATAACACAATAACTGCCCGCTTCATCACATCAATATCTCCCGGTCTTTAAGAATAGTAACTTCATCGATGGCCATGATGGATGTGGCCAGGCCTTCTGTCTTTGGTAATTCATATTTAAAGAAGAACTTCATCGTCTCCATCTTCGAAACATAAAATTCATCTTCTTTTTCCGCCATCATCTGCTGCGTCACAATACCCTGCTTCAACCACTGCCATGCCACTACTGTGAATGACGTCAGCTCCATGAACAGATTGGCATCCGCCATATAGCGCTCCGTTTGTCCGGCCGCCGCAAACTGCTGCAAATGCGCCAGCACATGCCCCATCCTCGTCACTGCTTCCCGAAGCTGCCCCGCGTACAATTGCAATGCAGGAAACAAAGCCGCCGCATCAATGGTAGCATTCACTTCATCCAGCAGATGATACAAACCTGCACTGCCCTTCATCGGGATCTTACGGCCCAGGAGATCCATCGATTGTATGCCCGTAGTACCTTCATAGATCGACATGATCCTGACATCTCTGTAATATTGTTGCGCGTGGAAGTCCATCGTGAATCCATAGCCACCAAACACCTGCAATGCGTTACTTGTGGATATATTCGCATATTCCGATGGATAGGTTTTAACGATGGGTGTCAGCAACTCCAGCATGAGTTGTGCCTTCTCTTTTTCTTCCCCAAAGCTGACCTTCTCCAGGTCATACCATTTCAAACACTCTACTACTAAACTGATCGCACCTTCCACAAAAGCCTTTTGAAGCAACAACATCCTTCGCACATCCGCATGATGAATGATCAGGGTCTGTGGTTTGCTCAGGTCCTTGTCTTCAATATGTCTTCCCTGGGGCCGCTCGTTGGCATATTTCAATGCATAGTAATAAGCAGCAGAAGAGACCGCTGCCGCAGTTTGCCCCACGGCAATGCGCGCAGAATTCATCATCTGGAACATATACTGCAGCCCCTTGTTGGCCTCTCCAACGAGATATCCTCTGCACTCACCCTCCTCGCCAAATACCAAATGCGTAGTGGCATAGCCGCGCTGTCCCATCTTCTGAAAATCCGCCACACAGTTCACGTGGTTGTACGTCAGGGACCCATCGGCCTCCGGCCAGTATTTTGGAACGATGAATAAGGAGATACCCTTGGTTCCGGCAGGTGCTCCTTCAATCCTCGCAAGCGTGAGATGCACAAAATTTTCACAGGCCTCGTGCTCCCCGGCAGAGATGAAGATCTTCTGGCCCGTGATGGTATAATGATCACCAGAAGGCTTTGCACTGGTGACGATATCCGACAATGAACTGCCGGCCTGCGGTTCCGTCAACGCCATCGTTCCCTGCCAACGCCCTTCCATCATGGGCGGCATGAATATTTTTTTGTAGGCTTCGTCTGCAAATAATTCAATCAATTCCAAGGATCCGGTAGACACGCCCAGATAACCTTGTGCACTGCTGTTGGCGGCTTCAAAGATCATGTGTGCCGCAGAAAATATACTGTAAGGCATCTGCATACCTCCATCTTCCAGGTTCACCAAGGCCGTGAACCAGCCTGCATCAGCAACCGTTTTGAAAATCTTTTTCAATTGCGGATGGGAATGGATCTTTCCATCCGCATGTTTCACCGGATGATCATCCATGTCTTTGAAGTATGGATATAATTCCCGGTCGGCAATATCCTTTGCGCCCTGCAATAAGAGTTGCATCTCCTCACGACCACCAATATGCGCATATTGGGGATAGGTAAGGATATGATCAATACGGTGCACATCGTACAACAAAAAATTCAGGTTCCTGAAACTCAGATACTGCGATTCCATGTTCAATAAAAATTTGAGATTCGATTATATTGAATGGCCTGCCGTCCATTGGCTGCCATCGCCTTTACCACTGCAATGAGTCCCGCAAATCGCGGATCGGTCGTCATCCCTTGCTTATACCGCGCATAGATTTGTTGTACGATCACCGCGATCTTAAAACACCCAAACACATAGTAAAACAAAAATCCTTCTGCACTGATCTTTCGTTGCGCTGCATAATGCATTAACACTTGTTCCCGGTTAAGGTTGCCTTCCAGCCAGGTGAGATTGAACGGCTTCAACACGGGACTGTCTGTGGCTTCGGCCCAATAGGCAAGGGTTGTACCGAGGTCCATTAACGGCGAACCCACCGTGGCCATCTCCCAGTCCAACACCGCTTTGATATTGGTGAGTTCATCTGGCGATAGTACCAGATTGTCATACTTGAAATCATTATGGATGAAAGCCACTTCCGCATCCGGCGGTTCATTACTGGCTAACCATTCTGCCACCATGATCATGTCTGGGATCTCATCGGTACTGGCCTTTTGGTAGCGCTCGCTCCAGCCCTTCACCTGTCGATGGATATAGCCTTCAGGCTTCCCCATTTGTATCAGTCCGGTGGATTGCAAATCGATATCGTGCAGTTTAGCCAACAGGTCAACCGCGGCCTCAGACAACTGCTTCATGGTTGCAGGGTTGATCTCCATGCCCTTCGGCAAACGATTGCGCAGGATCACGCCTTCTACCCTTTCCATGAGATAAAACGGGGCGCCGATGATGGATTCATCATCGCAAAGAAGAATGGGTTTTGGCACCGCAGGAAACACCGGTCGCAGTGCCTGCAGCACCCGAAATTCCCTACCCATATCATGGGCGGTTTTGATATTGGCACCGCGGGGCGGCTTGCGCAACACCATCTGCATTTGCGAGGTGCTGATCAAAAAAGTAAGGTTGGAATAACCGCCGGGAAATTGTTGGATCTCCAATGTTTCACCATCGGTGACTTGCTGCGCCGCAAGATAATCGCGCAGTTTTTCCAGGTCCGGTATTTCAGCGGCCCTTGCCTCCACGGGCTTGTCTATATACTCACTGTTCATATGCTTTGAGGATCTGCCTGGCCAATGATGTTTTATGTACTTCGTCCGGACCGTCATAGATCCTGGCGCCTCGTTCATGGCGATACCAAAAACTCAATAAGCGATCATCCGTGACGCCCAATGCACCATGCACTTGTATCGCGCGGTCCAGCAATCGATGCAGGATATTGGCGACAAAAAATTTGATCGCCGAGATATGATGTCTGGCTTCTTTCGCACCCTGCAGTTCAATCATCTGCGCCGTATGCAAGACATAATACCGCGCAGCGTCAATATCTGCCCGGGACTCCGCGATCCAATGCTGGATCACTTGTTTATCGCCCAGCTTTTGCCCATCACCCATATCACGGCCCGCCGCATGTGCGCACATCAATCCGAACACGCGTTCACAAATGCCGATCCAGCGCATGCAGTGATGT
>JBEISY010000464.1:0-1905 GCA_040375175.1 Chitinophagaceae bacterium | reverse complement strand
TCCATCGCCTCAACCATCTCCCAGGTATTATAATAAGGTACCAGTGCTTTCCAGGGTGCAATACCGGCTTTTTTGAACATACCATAAAGACCAATATGAAATCCGATGGTTGCCAGTATAAAAATGATCCAGCCTGCGCTCATACTTGTTGTATTGATTTGTCCAAAAATACTATAATTCGGTCATTCATTGGGGTAAGTCGCACACCTTCTGTAAATGTTACAGGTGTTATTCTGTTTGGTTTTTCTTAACAAAAGGGTTTCAATTGACACGGTTTTACTACATTGCTGGTTAAGTTTATGCATAGTTTCAACATCAGGGATATGGAACATTTGACCGGTATCAAGGCCCACACGATCCGGATCTGGGAACAAAGGCACCAGCTGGTGGCTCCCAAACGGAAGGAAAGCCTGCACAGGACATATGATACGGAAGACCTGAAATTTCTTTTGCGCATCACCTTCCTGTACAAGAAAGGATACAGGATCTCAGAAATTGCCTCGATGACATCCAGGGAGATCGATGAGCTTGTACTACAGTCGGGGCGGGTAGGTGATTATGAAAGCCTGATCAATCAGTTGATGGAAGCTTCCATAGACCTGGATGAAGAGCAGTTCCAGCAAACCCTGGATAACCTAAAGACATCCATCGGAATTGAAACTGCAGTGATCCATGTGGTATATCCCTATTTTGAGAAAATAGGCTTACTCTGGATAACGGGAAACGTAATTCCTGCTCAGGAACACTTCGCTTCAAACCTCGTACGAAACTGGGTCCTGAAAAATATGCCCCCAAATCCAACTTATGATGGCATCATCATGCCCGCCACCTTGTTGTTATGCCCACCGAATGAACACCACGAAATTCCGATACTGTTTTTACAATACTTATTCAGGCAGAACGGTAAGCCCGCAATCAATTTCGGCATCAATACTTCCATAGATATCCTTCAGGAGTATTTGCAAAAACAACATGCAAATGTGATCCTTGTATACCTTATCACGAGTTTTTTACATTCCGGCCCAAGCGATTATCTCAGGCAATTGCTTGAAATGTTTCCATCGCAGGATGTGGTAGCGGCAGGACCAGCCTTTGTTCAGGTAGACATCTCTTCAGACCGCTTGAAGATTATGCGTTCTCTGGATGAGTTATTGGCCTATGCCAAAAGTTAAGATCGCAACATCACATAACTGCTTACGTCAGATGCAGTAATCGTTTTACCCGACAGAATGATCAGTCTTTCCACCACATTGCGCAATTCACGAATATTGCCCGTCCAGTTGTTTTGCTTCAGAGACTCGATGGCTTCTTTCTCTATCAACTTCACAGGGATACCATACTCTGTACAGATCAGCTGGAGAAAATGATGCACGAGATTGGGAACATCGTCCCGCCTGTCGTTCAAAGAAGGCACATGCACAATGATCACACTGAGCCGATGGTATAGATCCAGCCGGAAGTTTTTGTCTTCCACTTCTTGCAGCAGATCCTTGTTGGTAGCTGCCACCACGCGCACGTCCACACTGATGTCTTTATCACCACCTACGCGTGTAATCTTCCCTTCCTGCAATGCACGCAAAACTTTGGCTTGTGCACTGAGGCTCATGTCTCCAATCTCATCCAGAAAAAGGGTACCTCCATGGGCCTGCTCAAATTTGCCGATGCGTTGTTTAACGGCAGAGGTGAATGATCCTTTCTCATGGCCGAACAATTCACTCTCGATGAGCTCCGTTGGAATGGCTGCACAGTTCACTTCAACGATCGGCGACTTACTTCGGTTGCTTTTTTCATGAAGCCAGCGGGCTACCAGTTCTTTACCCGTACCGTTTTCGCCGGTTATTAAAACCCGTGCATCTGTTGCAGCTACACGGTCAATCAGCTCCTTTACCTGTTTAATGGCCGGCG
>JBEISY010000290.1:0-3514 GCA_040375175.1 Chitinophagaceae bacterium | reverse complement strand
CAACTTCGTATTCTCAGCGAGCGCCCGGTATTGTTTCCAGGGCCCGTCGAAGAAACGATTGATGCGTGATACCGATTCTGCAATGCGCCCTTCTGCATACTTCACCGCTGTTTCTTCTGCAGCACCCGGTGCAACATTCTTTGCATCAATGGCTCCCCTGGCGTTGAAATACGAATTCATCACCGTCATTTGCGGCAACTGGCCATAACCCTGACGTTCTGATCTTTTACCACTGATGCTCTCACGAATATTCTTCACACTGTCTTGCATCACCTTCGTGGTTTTCCGAAGAGAATCTGCAGATTTACCTTCCACATCTTTCAGTTGCGCTTCCATTTTTTTGAGCACCTCATCGGCCTCATTGAGCCTGTCCATTCCTTCTGTCAATTTATCTGCGCTCACCTGCAAACGATCACTCATTCTCGCCTGTGCATTTTTAACATCATTCCTGTTGCCCATCCTTGGATCATCCTTGATGGTGATCATGGTTGAGTCTTTTGCATCGCCTAGTTGATACACTACTTTGTAGGTTCCCGGCAATACTTGTCTGCCGCGTGGTTCCGGATCATTGGGTTTTGGTTTAGCAGATCCCGGTAATCGATTGCCTTTTTGTTCCATGCCCCAGTATCGCTTGTTCAATCCTGTATCTGCTTTGTAACTCAGCGTACGGATCTGCTCCTGCTTGTCATTGTAAATCCTGACTGTTACTGTATCCAGCTTTGCCTTTGCCTTGCCAGTGTCACCGGAAAGATAGTTGACATGATAGGTCAACGGTGCTCCGCCGGGCCTGTTGTCCGCATCCCAGATCCCCCAGGTGCTCCATTCATAACCCGGTGCATTTTTATATTCTGCCTGGATCACTTCCGGTGACGCATAGGCGATAATTCTTTTATCGGCCGGAAGCATCCCTTTGTTTTTCGCAATGGCACGCAATGGTCTGATGTTGTCCAGTACCCAGATGGCACGACCAAAAGTAGCCATCACCAGGTCTGCTTCTCGTTCCTGAATCGCCATATCAAAAGTAGACACCGATGGGAATCCATTCTTCCATTGCTGAAAACTCAGGCCTTTATCGAAACTAACCCAAACGCCATGCTCGGTGCCCACAAACAACAAATTAGGTTCAGCAGGATCCTGCAACACGCACAATGCATAACCATTCACTTTCTTATCGTCTACGATCCTCGTCCATGTTTTGCCATAGTCAGCGGTGTAAAAAATATAAGGTTTGAAATCTCCTCTCCGGTAGTCGTTAGCCACTACCCATGCCTCAGCAGGATTGTGTTTTGAAGTCTGTATCTGTGGGATCCATGCTCCCAGTGGCAGTCCGGCGATCTTACCCCTGAAATTGGTCCAGGTTTTTCCACCATCACGGGTCAATTGCACATTCCCGTCATCGGTTCCTACCCAGATCACACCGCGCTCTTTCCAGGAAGGTGCAATGGCCAGGATGGTACAATGGTTTTCCGCACCGGTGATATCGATGGAGAGACCGCCATTGTTGGATTGATCGATTTTTGCACTGTCGTTAGTAGAAAGGTCCGGGGAAATCACTTCCCAGCTCACGCCTTTATTCGTGCTCTTATGAAGGTGCTGGCTACCATAGTAGATCGTCCCGTGGTCAAAGGGATCCTGCGCCAGTGCCGCATTCCAGTTGAATCGTAAGAATTTCCCGGGATCCGGTGCAGGTGGTTCAATGGTCCATGCTTCACCGGTTTGCGTATTGTAACGGCCCAGGTTTCCGCCCTGGCTCATCGCATACACCCAATTGGCATCATCGGGATCGGGCATCACATCAAAGCCATCACCACCCCAGAGGTTATCCCAATAGTAGTTTTTGATCCCGCCAGACATCCATGTGTAGGCAGGTCCGCGCCATGAGCCGTTGTCTTGCATGCCACCCATCACATGATATGGCGTTTCATTGTCAACATTGATATGATAGAATTGTCCAACAGGCAGTTTCTCGTCAAAAAGCCAGGTCTTGCCGCCATCACGGGTGATGCCAATACCGCCATCATTACCGTCCATGATCAGTTTGCCATTGGTGGGATGGATCCAGAAGGCATGGTGATCCGGATGAATACCATTATATGGGATCACCGTTTCAAAAGTCTTACCACCATCTTCACTCTTTGACACGATCTGGTTGATCAGCCAAAGCCTGTTTTCATTTTCGGGATCAACAGCGATGTCCTGAAAATAAAATGGACGATTGGTCACGATGCGCGGATCACTGTTCACGAGTTGCCAGTTGTATCCGCCATCATCGCTCTTGTATAAGCCGTTCTTTTTTGCTTCGATGAGCGCATAGATCCTTTCAGGATTGTTGCCGGAGATGGTGATGCCGATGCGTCCAAAATCGCCCTCAGGAAGGCCGTTGGTTTTATCCAGTTTTTTCCAGGTCTTTCCGCCATCCACCGTCATATACAGTCCGCTGCCTCGGCCACCACTCATCAGGCTCCAGGGCGTTCTGCGGTGCTGCCACATGGCTACAATCAATTTGTTGGGATTGGCAGGGTCCATCACCATATCAGCCACACCCGAGGAATCATTGGTGTAAAGAATCTTTTCCCAGGTCTCCCCGCCGTCTTTTGTTTTGAATACACCCCGCTCCGGATGTTCTGCATATGGATTGCCGATGGCACCTGCATACACAACGTCCGGATTATTTGGATCGATGATGATCCGATGGATATTCCGGGTTTTCTCAAGGCCCATGCGTTTCCAGCTTCTGCCGCCGTCAATGGTCTTGAATATCCCTTCGCCCAGGTTGATGGAGTTGCGGGGATTGCCCTCGCCCGTACCCGCCCAGATCACCTGCGCATTGTTTTGCTGTATGGCTACGGAGCCGATGTTGAGCGTAGACTGCTCATCAAATATGGGTGTCCATGCTCCACCGGCATTGGTGGTTTTCCAGACACCGCCGGAAGCGGCACCCAGTACAATATAGTTGGGATCGGAAGACAGGGCATCAATGGAAGTGATCCGGCCGCTCATACCTGCAGGACCAATGGCCCGGGGCTTCCAGTCCTTGAATTGGCCCAGGTCAAATTTCTTCTGGGAAAAGGCAGAAAGGCCCATGGCACCCGTACATGCCAGGGCGAAAAGTAATTTTCTCATGCTTGTAGGAAGTTTCTGTGCGGAAATTTATTCAAAATGCCCTTAACAGACAGCGGTTTGGACCTTTTTTTGTTGGACAGAAGGTTTTACTGATAATCAGCATCTAACGCTGACCAATTAATTCGGTAAATACTAAAAACAAGAGGTAAATTTTAACGAATTTCCATCGGAAAATCTACTAATTTAGTGTTTAAACATTGATTTTAAAACAACACACGAACATGAAAAAACTGACTACCCTGGCAGCAGTTCTGCTGGTATTTGTATCGGCGGGTTTTGCACAGGCTACAAAATGGACCGTTGATAAAGGACACTCTAATGTGAAGTTCACCGTCCAGCACATGGTGGTGTCTGAAATGGAAGGATCCTTCAAGACATTTGATGGTTATGT
>JBEISY010000257.1:0-3883 GCA_040375175.1 Chitinophagaceae bacterium | reverse complement strand
CGGCAAAAGGGTGGATGGGGCCATCGTAGCTGAGGATTTCAAGCAACCCTATTCCAGTCTGGGGCAAGGTATCGCTGAAGCCGAATTCAGCGGCCACCATCTGAAAAGGCTTGCGTTGGATGGCATCTTTCACGGCGTCCATCTTGGTTAACATTTCACCACTGTCTTCAATCAACGCAAACAATGGCGCAAACAATGCTGCCCCGATGCTGTGCACTGGGTAGATGGTATTATCGAGATCAAAGATCAACACCTTGGTCATAGTTCGCAGTTCGCAGGTCGCAGGTCGCGAGTTCGCAAAAATAGCCATTAGCTACTAGCTAATAGCTATTATGTTGTATCTTTTTGCAATGAGAAAACTGCTTTCCATTTTTTTCATTTTGGCTTCTTCGCAAGTTATCGCGCAGCCCATCGTACAAACCCAATCGGGAAAAATTTCCGGAACGATGTTGTCTGATGGGATCCAGGTTTTCAAAGGTGTTCCTTTTGCTGTGCCGCCAGTAGGAGAACTTCGATGGAAGGCGCCGCAGCCGGTGAAACCCTGGTCAGATGTGAAGGTGTGTACAGCTTACGGTGCCAGTCCCATGCAGGGTAAGCCCGCGCCATTTGGTCCGTGGACCTGGGGATACCTGATCCCCAAAGAGCCGATCAGTGAGGACTGCCTGTATCTTAATGTATGGAGCGGCGCGAAGAACAATAAAGAGAAAAGACCTGTGTTGGTTTGGATCTATGGCGGAGGATTCACTTCTGGCGGCAGTGGGTGCGCTATCTACGATGGTGAAGCGATGGCAAAGAAAGGCATCGTGTTTGTCAGCATAAATTATCGCGTGGGCATCTTCGGATTCTTCGCCCATCCTGAGCTTACGAGGGAGTCGGGCCGCAATGCTTCTGGCAACTACGGACTGATGGACCAGGTGGCCGCATTACAATGGGTGAAGAAAAACATCGCTGCCTTCGGCGGCGATCCCAACAACGTAACTATCGCGGGACAGTCGGCCGGCTCCATGAGCGTCAACTGCATGGTGGCCACGCCGCTCGCTAAAGGACTTTTCCAGAAAGCGATCGCTCAGAGCGGTTCCAACTTCACGCGTGCCAACGCATTGCTCGCCGATGCGGAAAAAGAGGGAGTGAAACTCGCAGCGGGCGCGTCGATCAAAGACCTTCGCAACATGCCCGCGGAGACGCTGATGAAAAAGCCCTCCAATCTCAGAGGACCGGTGATCGATGGCTATGTGCTACCGCAGCATATTGCCGATATATTTGATCAGGGTAAAAACAACCCTGTGGACCTGCTTATTGGCTGGAATGAAGACGAGGGGCTTTTGTTTGGCCCCCCCAAGAAAGCAGAGGACTTCACCAGGGACATCACGCATATTTTTGGTGCCGATGCGGATAAGGCGCTTATCTACTACAAGGCCAATACCGATGATGCTGCGGCCAAGGCGCAGCTGGACCTCTCGCGGGACCAGCTCTTTGGTATGCCTAATTACCGATGGGCCAGCATCGAAGCCGCGAAGGGCCGCAGGGTTTTTGTTTATCGCTTCGCCAGGAAAGTGCCGGCTACAGGTGAGCTTGCCCGTTATGGTGCCTTTCATACGGGTGAAGTCCCTTATGCGTATGATAATTTGAAGTATGGCGACAGGCCCTATGAAGCAGCGGACCATGAAGTCGCCAAGTTGATGAGTTCATATTGGTTTCTCTTTATCCTGAATGGAGATCCCAACACAAAAGGCTTACCGCTCTGGCCTCGTTTTGATGCCTCAGGGAAGATGATGATGAGGTTTGACGTGAACAGCGTGGCAGTGCCCATGGCAGATGCCCCGCAACTCGATCTTTTGTATACCAAAATGTATAAGAACTGATGCTGCAACTTGGATTCGTAACGGCTATCATGGCCGACAGTAGTTTGGAGGAAGTGGTTGATTTCGCATCTGCCAACGGCTTCGCGTGTATTGAAGTGATGTGCTGGCCCAAGGGCCTTGCAGAAAGAAGATACGCGGGTGTAACGCACATCGATGTGGATGCGCTCACGGATGAAAAGGCTGCCGAGATCAATGCTCTCCTCAAGCAAAAGAATGTATACATCTCCGGCCTTGGCTACTATCCCAATCCACTGGACCCTGATCACGAAAAACGGGATTTCTACTTTGGGCACATCAGGAAAGTGATCGCCGCCGCGGCGCGGTTAGGCGTGCCCGTGGTAAATACATTCATCGGCAGGGATCCAAGGCTCAACCTAGATGAGAACCTGGAACAGTTCAGGGCTTATTGGCCAGCGGTGATCACATATGCGGAGACGCTCAATGTAAAAATTGGTATTGAGAATTGTCCGATGTTGTTCACGTATGACGAATGGCCCGGCGGGAAAAACCTGGCCATCAGTCCGGCCATCTGGGAGAAAATGTTTACCGCCGTTCTCAGTGATCATTTCGGCCTAAACTATGATCCTTCACATATGATCTGGCAGCAGATGGATTACCTGAAGCCGCTGGAGGAGTTCAAACACAAACTGTTTCATATCCATCTTAAGGATGCCAAACTATACCGCGAGAAGCTGGACCGCGTTGGGATAATGGCCACACCGCTGGAGTATCATTCTCCCAAGCTGCCCGGACTGGGCGATGTGGACTGGAAGAAATTCCTGGACGGCGTACGCGAAAGCGGTTATTCGGGACCGGTAGTTATTGAGTTTGAAGACAAGATGTATGAAACGAGTAAGGAAAAGATTGTGGAAGGGATGTTGAAGACGAGGGACTATCTTCAACCATTGCTTTGATGCTTTTTTTGGAATCCTGGAATTCTGTAATCCTGACCATCAGGAGTCTGGAGTGCGGTTTCGGTTTTCCAGAATTTCAAGATTACCGGATTCCAGGATTCCAAAAAAAATCATAATGACAACAAGAAGAACCTTCATCCGCAGCACGTCCCTCGCCGCCGGTGCATACGCACTAAACCCGACCCCCTATTCCCTTGACCCTTCAGACAAGATCCGTATAGCGCTTGTAGGCTGCCGAAACATGGGCTTCGGAGATTTGGAGAACGCGATCAAACAGCCTGGCGTGGAATGTGTGGCACTTTGTGACATAGACGATGAAATATTGAAGAAGAGGGCAGAGGAAGTGGGGAAGAAGACAGGGAAGGTTCCTGCAACGTACAAAGACTTTAGACGGGTGATGGATGATAAGACCATAGATGCCGTGATCATCGGTACACCAGATCATTGGCATTGTCTGCCCTTTCTCGCGGCTTGTGAAGCGGGGAAAGATATTTATGTGGAGAAGCCCTTGGCCAACAGTATTGCGGAGTGCGATATCATGGTGCAGTATGCGCGCAAGTACAAGCGAGTGGTGCAGGTAGGGCAGCAGCAACGCAGTGCTCCGCATTGGAAGGAAGCGATGGACATTATGCGAAGTGGCGGTATTGGTGATATTCGCAAGGTGAATGTTTGGGCCAATTTTAATTACGGCATCGGTCAACCGAAAAAGCCGGATTCCGCACCACCACCTGGTGTGGATTTCAATATGTGGCTTGGGCCCGCGCCCGAGCGAAGCTTCAATCCCACCCGTTTTCATGGCTCCTGGCGGATGTTCTGGGATTATGGCGGTGGCTTGTTGACAGACTGGGGCGTGCACTTACTGGATATGGCATTGTGGGCGAAATCCATCGATACTACTCCATTGCTGGTAACAGCCACAGGAGGCAATTTTGCTTTTCCGGATCATGCCCATGAAACTTTTGATACCATGGATGTTAGCTTTCAGTTGAAAGACTATGTCATCAACTGGAGCCATACCGCCGGGACCCAAACGGGACCGTATAACCGAAATTATGGACTCGCTTTTATTGGTAATCTTGGTACACTCGTGATCAACCGGGAGGGATG
>JBEISY010000111.1:0-6098 GCA_040375175.1 Chitinophagaceae bacterium | reverse complement strand
GGATTCTGGTCCATCTTCTACGCCTTCATCATCGTTCCCAAATTCATTCGTGATGGCGTGTATGATCTCATCTCCCGCAACCGCTATAAATGGTTCGGCGAAAAAACGGAGTGCTGGATCCCAACACCGGAATTGCAGAAAAGATTTCTCGATTGATTACTCGCGCATCATGTCTTTCACCGCGTGCACAATGTCTTCCACATTGGGCTTGGAGAAATAGTCGCCATCCGTACCATATACCGGACGATGTTCTTTTGCCGTGAGGGTGCGCGGACTTACATCAAGCCATCGATATCCCCCCTGTTCTTCCATCACTTTATTGAACATATATGCCGCAGCGCCTCCGGGCACATCTTCGTCCACAAAAATGATGCGGTTGGTTTTCTTGAGGGATTGTAAGATCATATGATTCACATCGAAAGGCAGTAAGGTTTGTACATCGATGACTTCACAGTCCACATCCATTTTCTCCAGTGCTTCCGCCGCTTCCATCACAATGCGCAATGTGGAACCATAAGAAACGATGGTCACATCGCTACCTGGTCTCAGGATCTCCGGAATACCCATGGCCACGCGGAAGTTCGACAGGTTTGCAGGAAGTTTTTCTTTAAGACGATATCCGTTCAGGCTCTCGATCACGAGTCCGGGTTCATTGCCCTGCAACAAAGTATTATACATACCCGCAGCTTGCACCATATTACGCGGCACACAAACATACATGCCGCGAAGGGCGTTCACGATCACGCCCATCGGTGAACCACTGTGCCAGATGCCTTCCAGGCGATGGCCGCGAGTGCGCACGATAATTGGTGCGGCTTGTCTGCCCACGGAGCGGAAACGCAGCGTAGAAACATCATCGCTCAATGGTTGAAGACCGTATAATAAATAATCGAGGTATTGAATTTCGGCGATGGGTCGGAGGCCGCGCATCGACATACCGATGCCTTGTCCGATGATGGTGAGTTCACGAATACCCGTATCAAAAATCCGGTACTCACCGTATTTCTCCTGCAAACCGGCAAAGCCCTGGTTCACATCACCGATCTTGCCGAGGTCTTCCCCAAATGCAAACACCAGTGGATTGGCTGCAAAGAGTTGATCGAAATATCTGTTGAGGATCTCGTAGCCATTGATGGTAGGCGCATCGGGTTCATACACGGCCGGAATGCCTTCTACCTGCATGAGGTTCTGATCCCCTTCATCATATAAATGCGTGCTGAAGAGTGCATTATTTTCTGCGCGAAGTTTTTCCTGCAACTGTACGAGTTCCGGCAACGCAACACCATGGCCCAGTTCAAGGATCCGTGTGATGGCTTTCATCACATCCCTGCGCAGGGGTTCTTTCTGTTGTTGCAGATCCTGGATCAGTGCCTGGATCTCTTCCTTGTGTTCGGGCAATTGCATCATCGCATGTTCCAGGTGTGGGATGACGGCATGCACCTGATCAAGAATAGGATTCATATAGGCGTCCCAGGCTTCCTGACGGAGCTGGCGCACCATGTACTTGACCTCATGTTCAATATCGATGAGTTCTTCATCTTCGGCGAGCATATTGGCGATGATCCATTCCCGCATCTTGCGGATACAGTCCCACTCACGCTCCCATTCCAGCCGCTCCGGTGTCTTATAACGCTCATGGCTACCCGAAGTTGAATGGCCCTGGGGCTGGGTGACTTCTTCCACGTGGAAGAGCACGGGGACATGTTGCTCGCGGGATTTGCGGATGCCTTCTTCAAAGGTTTCGCAGAGGCTTGCGTAGTCCCAGGCTTTAACTTTATAGATGAGGATACCGTTGGTATCTTCTTTTTTCTGAAAACCTTTGAGGGCTTCTGAGATGGATCCCTTGGTGGTCTGGTATTTTTTTGGAACGGAAATACCAAAGCCATCGTCCCAGACAAAAATCGCCAGTGGCACCTGTTGTACAGCTGCGGCGTTGACGGTTTCCCAGAAATGGCCTTCGCTGGTAGAGGCATCGCCGATGGTACAGAAACACATTTCATCTCCCTCATGACTGAGGGTATCGAAAGCAGGATTCGGTTCCAGGTTACGAATGAGTTTGGAGGTCAGTGCCATACCGAGGGAGCGGAGCATCTGCCCGGCGGTGGGTGCCATGCCAGCGGATACATTTTTCCGGTTGACGAGGTCCGTGATATCGCCGTTTTCGTTGAGGTAAGGCGAAGCAAAATGAGCGTTACTCTGCCTTCCGCCGCGGTGCGGATCGTTATTTATGTAAGGATCGGCGTAGAGCTGGGCAAAAAACTCACGAATGGTGGCTGCACCAATGGCGAAAGCGAAGGTTTGATCGCGGTAGTACCCGCTGTAATGATCCCCCGGTTTGAAGAATTTCGCCATGGCGATCTGGGGTATTTCCTTACCGTCTCCGAATATCCCGAACTTGGCCTTGCCCGTGAGCACTTCTTTCCGGCCCAGGAGGCTGGCTTCCCGGCTTTCACAGGCAGTGCGGTAGTCTTTCAGCACCTCCTCGCGAAAGGCTTCAAAAGACAGCTTATCTTCCAGCAATTCGTTGGTAATGGGCTCATTCATAAGGACAAACATAAGCAATATCACCTTTAAGGAGCCTGATTGCGGAGGGTGGTCGATAAATCTGCAGGAAATGTTAATATTTAAGCTTTGGACGGCTGGTCCGGAGGCAAAAAACCCTGTGTCTCAGGCCCTGGGGAAAATACCGGGAATTCTGGTGAAAAGCACTGATCCACAGTTTCCAAACAATATGTAGATTTGTGTTGCGTTATTCCGATAACATGACTACTATGCGAAAAGCTTTATTATCAATCAGTTTGGTGGTTCTGGCCCTTACGGCCGGGGCGCAGCTCAAGCCTGTATCTGATGCAAAGCCGGAGACCATCCAGTTGAAGGAATCGAGCTTTGACTTCGGGCGGATCCCCCAGGGTAAACCAGTGACCCATGTTTTCAAAGTGACCAATACGGGTACGACACCATTGGTTTTGGACGATGTGCAGGCCTCCTGTGGATGCACCACGCCGGAATGGAGCAAGGAGCCGATTGCTCCTGGTGCCACTGCCGAGATCAAAGTGGGGTATAATTCAGCCACCGAGGGACCCTTTGAGAAATCGATCACCGTCCTCTACCAAAAAGGGCAGATGAAAATGATCACCATTAGAGGTGCGGTTTGGAAGACACCGGATCAACCGGCTCCAAAGAACCAATCCATCGCTTTATTAAAAAATGTAAATTAAAATAGACATGAAAAGGACCTTACTGACCATTTTAGTAGCATTCCTCGTGGCTCCTGTATTTGCTCAAACCGCCACCCCACAAAAGAAAGCAGAAGATTTTATCAAGTTCAAGGAAACGAAATACAATTTCGGCAAGATCAAGCAAGGTCAGCCGGTAACGCATGATTTCGTGTTCACCAATATCAGTGGCACCGTGGTGATCATTGAAAATGCACAGGCTTCCTGCGGTTGCACCACGCCGAAATGGCCACAGGCTCCCGTTACCAAAGGCGGTTCTGAAAAGATCACTGCCGGCTTCAACGCTGCTGCGGTTGGACCTTTCACGAAAGAGATTTATGTGAAAGTGAAGGGGGTTGATGTGCCGTTTCCGATTACCATTACAGGCGAAGTAGTTGATTAGTTCGCAGGTCGCAGGTCGCAGGTCGCGGAAGTCGCAGACCTACAATAGCTAGTATCTAATAGCTAATAGCATAAAAAAAACCGGGGAAAACCCCGGTTTTTTTTATTGCTGCCTTGCATTATCAATGAACAGCACTTTCAGGTTTTTATCATTGGCGATGTCCTTGTAGAATTCATCGAGATAACCGATCATGTCTTTCTTGGAGCGACTGTCCAGAAATCTGGAGTTGGTGATCTCGGCATACATCGCATCTTTCTTGCTGCGGAAATAGTCTGCCATTTCCTTCAGTTCACCAACCTCGCGGGGAAACCCTCGGTAGACCCTGGTGGTTACAGACTCCGTACCCAACTGCGGATCCGGCGTGGCATAGGGTGCATTCACGAGGCCGGAGAAATCAAAATCATAGGCCGATGCATAGGGCTTTGAGATTCCATTCGCTGTATCCTGCATGAGCTTGATGTTATGATTGGCATATACGGACCAGTCTGTATTGCCCACCATGTATTCAAAGAGTGCCACCATCGTCATCTGCCTTCTGTCTGTATTCTCGGTATGCAATTTTTTGATCTTGACTTCCTTGCAGGCGTTTCGCTTGGCCGTGACATCATAGTCCTCAATGAAGAATCCCGGAATAGTAACGGGCTTGCGTTTGCCTTCTTTATCTTCCAGCGTCAGGTTCACCAATCGTACTTTCTGACTTTTATCCGTGAGCACATTGTACATCCGGTAGATCGTATACTCTTTATACACGAGCTGCATGAATTCATTCCCCTGCTTGCACTGGCAAGTGAGGTCTATGCTTTTCAACCCTTTAAGCTTTCCGGCGGTAGTGGTATCGAAGTCGAGTTTCAGCGGCGGCACAAAACAGAATTCCCTTCTGAACTTGCCGCGGGCCCGCAGGTTGATGTCTCCGTCCAACACAGAATCCGCATTTTTAATGGCAATATTGGTAAATAGATAACTGTCGTTGGCTTTCTTGTTAAGGAGCTCCTTTAAATCCATTTTCATCGTGATCGGCAGGGGCTCTTCTTTTTCAAAAAGATCGAGCCTGTCATAGGCCTTCAACTGGGCCTGAACTTGCATTAAGGACAGGCAAAAGGTGGTAACGACAAGGAACTTCTTCATTTGTGTAGATTGAAACCTTCCAAAAAGTAGATAATTAAACCTGAAAAACAAAACAAACCGAGTTACGTACCTTTGCCCCATGTTACAGATCTCCCAACGGGGCCTGGAGATGCCCCCCTCCCCCATCCGTAAGCTGGTACCTTTTGCAGATGCTGCAAAAAAGAAAGGCATTAAGGTGTATCACCTGAATATCGGGCAGCCGGATATTGAAACGCCGCCCCAGATCATGGACGCAGTGAAGCACACCAATATAAAGGTGCTGGAGTACAGACATAGTGCGGTCAACGAGAGCTATCGAAAAAAACTCACTGAATATTATAAGCGGGTAGGCATCGACGTTAGTGCTAACCAGATCATCATCACAGCAGGTGGTTCTGAGGCCATCGTATTTGGCTTCATGTGTTGCCTGAATCCCGGGGACGAGGTGATCATTCCGGAACCTTTCTACGCCAACTACAATGGCTTTGCGGTAATGGCCGGTGTGAAAGTGGTGCCGATCAAATCCAGTATCAGCAATGGTTTTGCCTTACCGCCGATCCAGGATTTTGAGAAAGTGATCACGCCTAAGACCAAGGGTATTGTGGTATGCAGCCCCAATAATCCTACAGGATATTTATACAGCAGGGCGGAGATGGAAGCACTCCGTGAGATCTGCCTCAAGCATGATCTCTATCTGTTTTCTGATGAAGCGTATCGGGAGTTTTGTTACGATGGGGAGTATGTGAGTGCGATGCACCTGGAAGGGATGGATCAGCATGTGGTGCTGATGGATACGATTTCAAAAAGATACTCTGCCTGCGGTGCGAGGATCGGTGCGTTTGTGACGAAGAACGAAGCCGTGTATCAGTCGGCCATGAAGTTTGCACAAGCGCGGTTAAGTCCGCCCGGCCTGGCCCAGATCATGGGCGAAGCAGCCGTGGATCTTCCCGAATCTTATTTTGACGCTCCGAAAAAAGAATACCAGGCCCGCCGCGATCTGCTGGTGAAACGCCTCAATGCCATGCCCGGCGTGTACTGCCCCACCCCCGGTGGTGCGTTCTACGCCATGGCGAAATTACCCATTGACGACAGCGATAAATTCTGCCAGTGGTTGCTGGAAGAATTTAGTTACAAGAACCAAACCTTGATGTTGGCACCTGCTACGGGATTCTACGGCACGCCCGGCCTGGGCAAGGACGAAGTGCGATTGGCATATGTGTTGAACCTTGAGGCGCTGAATGCAGCTATGGACTGTTTGGAGCAAGCGTTGTTGCAGTATCAAGCGCTGTAGAGAATTAGCCAATTTGTCAATTTGTGAATGCGGCAATGTTGGAAGGCGCGCTTTGCGTAGCGGCGCGCCGGCAGTCACTCCGAGT
>JBEISY010000182.1:0-4757 GCA_040375175.1 Chitinophagaceae bacterium | reverse complement strand
ATCAAGCAGAATGGACTTAGTGAAGTTTTAGAAGCGGGTCAATGGTATAAAACCGGAAGGATGAACCCTGGTTTAGCGGTGTCTTATACCAAAGGTCTCACAGACAATATAGATTTCATGGGTCGCCTGGGTGGATCACTGTTGAAGTATCCCATTCCCAACAAGCCTACAGCTATCAACGACAAACTTCTCTTGGAGGCAGATGCCAACATCAACGTGAAACTGTTGAGTGACCGTTACTGGGTATCTCCATTCATTAGCGCTGGTTTTGGTGCAAGTGTGTGGAACGGATATTTTGGTGCGTATATCCCCACCGGTCTTGGCTTACAAGTGAACTTCTTCCAGGAAACTTTCCTGTTTGTTCAGGCACAGTATCGTGTGCCAGTCACTTCAGGAACAAGTGCCCGTCACCTGTTCTATAGTTTTGGTATTGCAGGTAACATCGGTAAGAAAAAAGAACCCGTGGTATTGGCTCCTCCTCCTCCGCCACCACCTCCTGCTGATACGGACAACGACGGCATAATCGATTCACTCGATGCTTGTCCAACCGTTCCTGGTCTGGCGAAATACAAAGGTTGCCCCATCCCTGATACCGACAAAGATGGTATCAATGATGAAGAAGATAAATGTCCCACTGTTCCAGGCTTGGCGAAGTTCCAGGGCTGCCCAGACAGAGATGGTGATGGTATCCAGGATTCAGAAGACAAGTGTCCTGATGTAGCAGGCCTCGCCCGCTACCAGGGATGCCCGATTCCTGATACGGATAATGATGGAATCAACGATGAAGAAGATAAGTGCCCCACCATCCCAGGTATTGCTGAGAACTTCGGTTGTCCGAAGATCGACTTCAACGCTTCAGCGATCCAGTTTGTAACTGGTTCATGCAACCTGACCACAGGTGCAAAAACAGAGCTGAACAAGCTGGTGAAGATCCTGAACGAGACCTACCCTGATATCAAGATATCCATCGAAGGACATACCGATGCAACAGGCAAGCCTGATAAAAACCAGACGCTTTCTGAGTGCCGCGCTGCTTCCGTTAAAACTTACCTGGTAAGCAAGAAAGTTGCCGGTGAAAGGCTGAGCACTTCTGGCTTTGGTCAGGATAAGCCGATTGCCGATAATACAACTAAAGAAGGCAAGGCGAAGAACAGGCGCGTTGAGGTTAAAGTGAGTCAATAGGCATTTGGCAATAGTCATTATAAAAAAATCCCCGGTGCGGTTGCATCGGGGATTTTTTTTTCATTTTGGAATCCTGGAAGCCTGGAGTGGCAATCAGTCATTCAGCCATACAGTAATACAAACAATCAGAAGATGGCAGACGGATATTCTGACGGGAATTCTGGATTTCAGAATTCCCGAATTCCAGGCTTCCAGAATTCCAATGTATAAATGTATATTGTTGCATGATCAACAGAAGAAAATTCCTCGGCAATTCACTTCTTGCCGGCACCGGCATCATGGCCACATCTGCCCTCGGCCCTCAGACCGATGCCCTCCCGGGGCCAATTGACCGTTTGCAACCAATGACCGATGGAGTGGTGCCCATCACCGTTAATGAGCGAAAGGAGCGCATTGCAAAGGCGCAGCGACTGATGGAACGAAATAAGATTGACGCGATTTTCCTGGAAGGTACAGCATCCTGTTTTTATTTCACCGGCATGCGGTGGGGACAGAGCGAGCGTACATTTGGGGTAGTCATTCCCGTTAGTGGAAGCATCGCGTATGTATGTCCGAAGTTTGAAGAGGATCGTGCGCGCGAGTTGATCATCAAAGATTTTGGCGATGAGGTCCGCTGCTGGGAAGAAGATGAAAGCCCGTATGAATTGATCGCGGGAATTGTAAAAGACAGAGGGGTTCGATTCAGGAGGATAGGGATAGACGAGAGGGTGAGATTTTTTATTGCCAATGGCATTAAAAAGGCAGCGTCTGGATTTGACATCGTTGATGCCACACCGGTTACTGCAGAGTGCAGGATGTATAAAAGCAATGCAGAGATCGCGCTGATGCAGCACTCCAGTGATGTGACCATCGAAGCCTATAAAGCAGCGTTTGCCACCATCAAGCCGGGTATGCCGCAGGGAGAATTGTCAGCCAATATTTCCGCCGCTTTCCGTAAACTCGGATATAGTGGCGGCGCCATGGTACTCGTCGGCAAATACACCGCCATGCCGCATGGCAGCATTGTTCCGCAGACCATCCGGGAAGGGGACATCGTGCTGGTAGACGGAGGCACAAGTGTGGAGGGCTATGCGTCTGACATCACCCGCACCATTGTGGTGGGAAAACCTACGGCAAGGCAATCAGAGATCTGGAACCTGGAACTGGCGGCGCAGAATGCAGCATTCAATGTGGCCAAGGCAGGCGCTACCTGCGAGAAGGTAGATGCTGCTGCAAGAGCGGTGATTGAAAATGCAGGATTCGGAAAGAATTATAAACTACCGGGCTTGCCCCATCGGACCGGCCATGGTATTGGCCTGGAGGGACATGAGTGGACCAATTTCGTCAAAGGAAATAAAACCATCATTCAACCGGGAATGTGTTTCTCTGATGAGCCTACCATCGCGATTCCGGGTGAGTTTGGGATTAGGCTTGAAGACTGCCTTTATATTGATACGGACGGCAAACCAAGGTTTTTTTCTAAACAGAGTAAGAGTATTGAGGAGCCATTCTAAGAACCAGCAATTGACAATTTGCAATTGACAATTAACAATTGGCACTGGTATCTAGAATCTAGTATCTAACAACCAGTGCCAATTGCTAATTGCCAATTGTCAATTGCTAATTGTTGGTTCAATTTTCTTTCTTCTTAAACAACCCCTCCAGAAACTTTTTCTTCTTCTTTGTGGTATCTGCAGGTGCAGGTTTTTTATCCGATTTCAAATCCTCGTCTTTCTTCTTCTCGTCTTTCTTCTCCACATTTTCATCTTCTACATTCTTGGATTCTGTATTTACTTTTTCCGACCCATCACTAATGGGCACATCGATAAACGCATCGGAGCTTCCAGACCCCACATTTTCGCCTTCCGCAGGCGGAGGTGCCTCACCACCGGTCAGTGCCTGGTAATCATAAATGGCTTCATTCCGGATGGATTCCGGCACCACAAACTTCGCATTGGGATCGATGTTCAGGGTTTTGTCTTTATACAGTTCCTGGAAGAAATATGCATACGCCGGCATGGCCATTTGCGCACCACCCGTGGTATTCAGTAAGCGTAAGAAAGGATCATCGGCACCTACCCATACGCCCGCCAGTATTTGCGGAGTGAAACCAATAAACCAACCATCGGCATTATCATTGGTAGTTCCCGTTTTACCAGCCATCTCGGCGGAAATGCCATATGCACTGCGAATCGCCCGGCCCGTACCAAAATCCACCACACCTTTCATCATCTTCGTCATCACATAGGCATCAGATTCGCTGATCACTTCTTCGCCCTTGGTGGTGAAGGTGGCCAACACATTGCCATTGCGGTCTTCGATGCGGGAGATGAAATAAGGCTTCACATTAAAGCCCCTGCCCGCGAACATCGTATACGATCTTACCATTTCAATCAGGGAGATATCTGCAGAACCCAATGCGATGGATGGTACTTTAGGAATTTTCGATTCAATACCACACTGCTTGGCAAAATCAACCGTGCGTTGTACACCGAGTTGATTGATCAAAAACACGGCACCTGGGTTTTTGGAATAGGCCAAACAGATAGCCATCGGACCACCACTACCCGTGATCACTTTGTTGCCCATGTTGATGGGACCGGAAGGGAAGGGGGTCTCTGGTGTATAACCATTGGTAACACCAAGGGTGTATAACAACGGTTTAAATGTTGAACCAACCTGACGCTTGGTTTCGATGTTAACGTGGTCAAACTTAAATGTTTTGAAATCGATCCCGCCCACCCATGCTTTCACTTCCCCATTGTATGGATCCACCACGAGAAATCCCGTCTGCAACATTTGCTTGTGGTATTTGATGGAATCCAGCGGGCTCATCACCGTATCTTTTTCCCTGCGTTGGTTCCATGCAAAAACCTTCATCGGTACTTTTACATTGAAGGAAGCGCGGATATCTTTTTCCGGAATCTCATCTTCCTTCATGTTCTTCCAACGATCGCTCTGCTTCATCGCATTTTCCAATACACGTTCGCCGTCCTTGCCTTTCCATACGGATCCGCTTTTGATATTGGATTGCTGGTTGAATACCGCCTGCAATTTTTGCATGTGGCGGAACACGGCGATTTCAGCGTATTCCTGCATGCGCGGGTTGATGGTAGTGTAGATCTTCAGACCATCTTTGTAAATGTTATATGGCTCCCCCGTTTTAGGATTTTTGTTTTCTTTGCACCATTTCTTAATATCATCCCGAAGTACATCCCTGAAATAAGGGGCAATGCCCGCATTCTCATCCATCTTTTTGTATTTAAGATCGATGGGTTGCGCTTTGAGTTTATTTGCCTCCGCTGACGTTAAGAAATTGTTCTTTACCATTTGTTCCAGCACGGTATTTCTGCGGTTCAACGCAGCTTTCGGATTGCGTCTGGGATTGTATATAGAATTGCCCTTCAACAGACCTACCAAAACAGCAGCTTCCTCCACGTTAAGCCTTTCGGGCTCTTTCTGAAAATACGTTTTTGATGCATTACGTATCCCGTAGATTTCATCGCCATAACTGACCATATTCAGATAAAGTGCCGCAATTTCTTCTTTGGTAAAGTTCTTTTCAATTTTGATGGCAACAATCCATTCTTTGAACT
>JBEISY010000357.1:0-2918 GCA_040375175.1 Chitinophagaceae bacterium | reverse complement strand
CCTTCTACCATTCTGGCATATACTTCATCGTAACTATAGTCGTTAGCAACCGCTGTCAGGTAAGACGTGTTACAATGAAAGGCTTCTGCGGGCAGGGCCCTGCGATTCTTATAGAATCTTCCGGTGAATTCTGCGGCAAGGTGTTGCGCATCGGCGGCGCTGCCTCCGTTACCGCAAAACCATAAACGATGTCCTTGCTGCAAAGCGTTCACCGTGATGTCTACCACATATCTGAGGGTTTTAGTGATCTCCTCATCTTGCAGAAGGCCTTGCTTAACATCGATGGAGGCCCGGATCAGCGATTCAATTTTATCGTCCATATTATTCTAAGATAACGTGTAACCCCTGGTTCGTAAAATGAAAGGGATACACTTGTCCATCAAATGTATGCAAAGCCTCTTGAACCTTTGTTCTGGAGGAGGGAGAACATATGATCGTGAGAAAGCCGCCACCACCGGCACCGGAGATTTTGGCGGTTTTTGCGCCTGCAGCCAATGCTGCAGACACAACGGCTTCCAACTGTTGATTGGATATTCCGGACGCAATTTTCTTCTTTGCCGCAAAGCTTAATGCAAAGGTTTCGGCAAGGTTTGAAAGGTTACCCTGGATCAGCGCATTGTGCATATCTCCAACGAGCTGTTTCAATGCATGGGTGGCTTCAAGGGAGGGGCGCTCTCCAGCAATGATCCTTGCCTGCTGCTCTTCAATGATCCGGGAAGAATGCCGATGTTGTTTGCTGTAATACAACAACATGCTTTGTTCCAAAAGGGAAATGAAAGAAGTATCCAATGCAAGTGATTCCACCGTTACGGATCCATCGGTCCCAAACAACATGTGGTTGAAGCCTCCGTACACAGCCGCAAACTGGTCTTGTTTACCGCCTGCCCATCCCAGGACATTCCTTTCTGTATCAACGGCAAATGCAGCTATTTCCTCGAGCGTCCACTGCAAACCAAATAGTTTCAATAACGCGCCAACAATGGTCGCCATAAGGGTGGATGAAGTACCTAGTCCGGATCCGTAAGGAACCTCACTGGTAATGGTCACACACAAGCCATTAAATGGCGTACCGTAGGACTGTATAAATCGGTTATACGTGACCGTAAAAAGATCCCTGATGTCCCCGGCATTGGGAGGGGGCGTGTCAATCGGAAATTCCAGCGGAGCATGGGGCATCATCTCCAGGTAAACCATCCCATCTGATGTGGCTTCTACTGCAACCCTTGCATACAGGCCGATGGTTGCATTGATCACTTCGCCGCCATACAAGCTTGCATAGGGATCAACATCTGTGCCGCCGCCGGCCAGACCAATCCTGAAGGGCGCCTTAGCCTTGATGATCATAAGGCAGTTGTAAGATAGACTCGGCAAATGCCTGCCAGGAATAATGTTGTTTTTCTGCTTCAATGAAGGGCAGGAAATGTTCTTCGCCCATGGTATAGAAACGGATGATCTGTGCAGCAATGGAAGCAGGATCAGGCGAAGCCACGAGTCCTACTTTTTCGTTTGGCACCATCGCGGGAAGTCCACCAACGTTGGTCACGATCATCGGTTTAGAAAAATGGTATGCCAAAGGCGTAACACCACTCTGTGTGGCATTGCGATAGGGCTGCACAATGCAATCCGGTGCGCTGCAAAAATACCTGACTTCGCTATCGGTAATAAATTCGGTCCTCAGGATGATGGCATCTTCCAGGTGAAGTTCCCGGATGAGATCCAAATAGGGTTGGGCATCCTGGTAAAACTCACCAGCTACAAGCAGCTTGATGTGTTGTGCCCGGATGCCAGGTTCAGCCATGGCCCTGATGAGGAGATCAAGTCCTTTGTAAGCGCGGATGAATCCGAAGAAGAGGATCAGTTTGCCAGTTTCGGGAAGACCAAGGTATTTTCTCGCTTCAACTTTCGGAAGCGGGTCGCCGAAATTATCGTAGAGCGGATGACGAAGCAGTTGAATGGGTTTGTGTTTAACAAACATCAACAGGTCTGATTGTACTTTTTCACTCATCGTCACAAAGGCATCGGGTGCCTTCACAAAATACTTCGTGAACCATATATCACCCGGCCGTTTCTCGTGGGGCATCACATTGTCTGCGATGCAAACCACTTTTGTTTTTCGATTCTTTTTTGCAATACGAAGGATCCTGCCGAGAGAAGGCCCCATGAGCGGTAACCAATACCGGACTATGATCAGGTCGGGCGCAAGCTTCTTCAATTCGCGGCCAACGAGTTCCCAGTTGAACGGATTGACGGAATTAACCATCACCCTGATGTCCAGGTCCGAGGGAGCCGGTTCAGTTGAATACTGGGATTTACCCGGAAAAAGAAAAGAAGGATACTGCAGCGAGAAAGTATAGATGGTGACACGATGCCCAAGACGCATATACTCCCTGGCCAGCCGTTCATTGAAAGTGGCCATGCCACCACCCCTGAGGGGATAGGCGGGTCCGAGAATCACGATATGTTTTTGATCAGGCATTGCCCAGGCCAACCCTTTCCTCAATCATGTAGCTGTTTCTTTCCGGCGCGTTTCGGGTAACCAGTTCCCCGAGGAAACCGGCCAGGAAAAACTGGGAGCCAATGATCATGGCCGTAAGAGCCAGATAAAATGCGGGTTTATTGGTTACGCCAAATTCAGGCTGCAATAACTTGGAAACCACCAGGTAAGAAACGAAAATAAAACCGAGAAAGAAGAATAAAGAACCGATAAGCCCAAAAAACTGCATCGGCTTCTTCCCGAATTTTCCGATGAACAAGATGGAGGTGAGATCCAAAAAACCATTCACAAATCTTTCCCATCCAAATTTGGATACTCCATATTTCCGCGCTCGGTGCTCCACAACCTTCTCGCCGATCTTCTTGAATCCGGCCCATTTAGCTAAGACGGGTATGTAGCGATGCATTTCGCCATATACTTCGAT
>JBEISY010000383.1:0-2709 GCA_040375175.1 Chitinophagaceae bacterium | reverse complement strand
TTCCCTGAAATGGAGACTGAAATTAGTCTTAAATTTCCTCAAAATAAGCGCATATATGTACTTCAGATTACTTGCCTTTTTCATGATCATTGCGGTTGCCGGATTTGCGCAGCCGAAACTGGAGGGCCGATGGGATCTTACTGTGGACCGCGGCGACCAGAAAGAAGTACCATCCTGGCTTGAGGTGAAGCATTCCGGCATAAATATGTTGGTAGGCTATTTTGTGGCACCCGATGGTGGAAGTGCCAGGCCTGTTGCCCGGGTCAACACCAATGGTGCAGGATTTAGTTTCGCTATACCACCGCAATGGGAAGCCGGAAAAAATGACCTGACGGTTGAAGGGCAATGGACTGGCGATAAAATGACGGGAACGATGATCATGCCCGATGGAAAGAAATATTCGTTTACGGGCAACCGTGCGCCATCCCTGGAACAGTCCGGAACCGTTTCCTGGGGCGCACCCATCAAGTTGCTGAACGGAAAGAATACGGATGGCTGGCATGCTTCGGGTGCCAAGAACCAATGGGTGGCAGAGAATGGTGTATTGAAGAGCCCGGTTTCAGGGTCAAACCTGATCACGGACCAGAAGTTTACTGATTTCAAGTTGCACATCGAGTTCAAATATCCTCCGCACAGCAACAGCGGAGTGTATTTAAGGGGTAGGTATGAGGTGCAGGTGGAAGATGGTCTCGAGGAGCCTTCCAATGTGGGCATCGGCGGAATATATGGTTACATTATTCCCAACCAGCGCTTCACGAAAGGACCCGGTGAGTGGCAAGTTTATGATATAACGATCATTGGGAGGCGGGTAACGGTGGTGGCCAATGGCAAAACTATTATCTGCGACCAGCTGATTCCCGGCATTACCGGTGGCGCACTGGATAGCAAAGAAGGCGAACCCGGTCCGATCATGTTACAGGGAGATCATGGACCGATAGAGTATCGGAATATTGTGATTATACCCAGGAAACAATGAGGCAATTTGAGAATGCGGCAGTGTGGCAGTGAATACAAGGGCGCAGGTCGCAGGTCGCAAGGAACCTGCGAACTTGCGAACTGCGCCCTGCGAACTAGTAATACGTTGGGTTATAGCGACAACACGCTATTGATGCCACCAAACTGATTAGGTGCTTGTGCATCTGCATCGGGCTCGTTTGACCAGATGGCCTGGTTGATGCGATACTTGAACTCATGCTTGGTATCCTTGGGGAGATTCACATCCGCAGTGAAGGTTCCGTCTTTCTTGCGGCTCATGCTCACGGCATTTTCCCAATCGCTGTTCAAACCCAGGATCTCCATGGTTTCAGCATCTTCAATCTTCGCGCTAAATTTTACTTTGCAGTAATCTTTTGTTTTATAGTATGTTTTCTGGATCATCGTATTTTGTTTTCTCTTGGCTTTTATACAAACAGGTGGAAAAGGTAACCCAAAGTTACGCCCTGAAAACCAGCCTGAAAGCGGGTTCAGGGCTGAAAACGAGATCGGTTGATAAGTTGTCAGTTATTCAATACACATGAACGGTTTTTCCTATAGACAAAAAAGGATCGAAGCTGAACGACTAAGGATCCTTGTGCCCGATCCACTAGAAGTAGAGGACGCTTACCGCAATTCTGCGGATAAAGAGGAGTGGTTTCCTTTTCCATACTGGACGAGATTGTGGCCGGCTGCTTTTGCGATGACTCGGTATATACGGGAACAAGCAGACTGGAGAAAAGACAAAACCGTCATAGAAGGGGGTGGGGGGATTGGTCTGCCCAGTTTTGTTGCTGCAACCTGGGCGAGAGAGGTTGTACTGACCGATCTTATAACCGAGGCGATGGTCTGGGCTAAAGAAAATGTGCGGAAATTACGGCTCCAAAATGTACAATGCCGGGTGGCTGACTGGAATATTCCAGACTACCCACCTGCCGATATGGTTATACTTAGTGACGTAAGCTATGACCCGGATTGCTTTAATGTGCTGACGAAACTGATCAATCATTATCTTGACCAAAATTCCCGGGTGATCATTGCCTTGCCGGAAAGGATAATCTCCGGGAAATTTTACCAAATGATCGAGAAATCAATCGTTCATTCCGGAACCTATCTGATAGAAGATCGTTTAGTGGTAGTGGCCAGTTTGGAGAGGCTGCATTCATCATAATAAAAAAGTATGGAAACAATCATCGCCCTGTTTACATTGATCGCATTGGAAGTGGTATTGGGTTTGGATAATGTCATTTTTATATCCATCATAGCTTCAAAATTACCAGAGGCCCAACAGAAGAAGGCCCGAAGGCTTGGTCTCATACTCGCCATGGCAATGCGCCTCGCATTGCTGGCGGTGATTTCCTGGATCCTCCGTTTGGAAAAAACCTTGTTCACCATTGGCAGCAATGACTTTTCCGGTAAGGATCTCATTCTTTTGCTGGGTGGACTTTTCCTCCTTTATAAAAGTGCGAAAGAGATCTATCATAAAATGGAGGGAGAAGAGGGCGACCAATCCAAAGACATCAAGGCCAGTTCCTTCAACCAGGTGATTTCACAGATCCTCTTGCTGGATCTGGTTTTTTCCGTGGATTCCATCATCACTGCAGTTGGCATGGTAAAAGAGCTTTGGGTAATGTATGTTGCGGTAGTGGTCACCGTTGTCATTATGTTGTTTGCCGCCGAGCCCATCAGCAATTTTGTGAACAAGCATCCCGCATTTAAAATGCTCGCACTGAGTTT
>JBEISY010000300.1:0-3389 GCA_040375175.1 Chitinophagaceae bacterium | reverse complement strand
CTTACGAAAAAACTAGGGGTCATGGGGCCTGCATGGGGCGGACTTATCGCCATTATTTTCTTCAATGTTTTGCGCTTCACCGCCATCTGGAAGATCTATGGACTTCAGCCATTTACCTGGCGCCATGTAAAAGTGATCTTCCTTGCTTTACTCTGTCTTGGTCTTTGCTTGCTCATCCCTTCAACAGGAAACTGGTATCTGGACATCATTATCCCAACACTGGTGTTTGGCGGTCTCTATGGTTTTTCCATCATTAAATTCAACGTGTCTGAGGACATCAATGACCTGGTTAGTCTGGTCATAAAAAGATTTTCAAAATTCAACAATTAATCCGCAAATTCGCCATAACTGCTAAAACTACTGCATGAGTCTACAAGTTGAAAACCTGCTGCGGGGAATGGTGGGTATGTTCTTTCTGATCCTTCTCTGTTTTGTGTTCAGCAACAACCGCAGGGCCATCAACTGGAGACTAGTCTTATTTGGAGTCATCGCACAAATTTGTTTTGCCATCGGTGTGTTATCCAACGGCAAGTACAATTTCTTCCGGATCATTATTGAATGGATGTCCCAAAAATTTGTAGAGGTCATCAATATTTCCCACAAAGGCACTGAGTTCATTTTCGGCAGCCTTGCAGATCCTACCGGCAGCTGGGCCTATATCTTCGCGGTGCAGGTACTTCCCAACATTATCTTCTTTGCGGCTTTGTCTGCATTGCTTTACTACCTGGGTATCCTCCAGAAAGTAGTGCATTTCTTCGCCATCCTGCTGAGTAAGCTGAAGATATCGGGTGCGGAAAGCGTATCTACTGCGGCCAATATTTTCCTGGGTCAAACCGAAGCCCCGCTTATGATCCGGCCCTTCCTGGAAAAAATGAACCGCTCTGAGATGCTGATGATCATGGTGGGTGGTATGGCGAATACCGCCGGATCCGTACTGGCCGCTTATGTGGGGTTTCTGGGGGGTACCGATGTGGAACAGCAGAATTATTTCGCACTGCACCTGCTCAGCCAGAGTATCATGAGTGCCCCTGCAGCCATCGTTGTCTCTAAAATCCTGTTTCCCCAAACAGAAAACGTGGATACCGAGATCAAGATCAACCAGGAGAAACTGGGCGACAATGTATTGGATGCGATCTCCATGGGAACTACAGACGGACTCAAACTTGCCGTTAACGTAGGTGCCATGCTGGTAGTGTTTACGGCCCTGATGTATTTGCTAAACTGGATCTTGGGATCCATCGGATACCATACCGGCTTGAACGAAGTGATCGCAAAGTCTTCTGGCGGCCGCTATGACGGGCTAAGCTTCCAGATGCTCCTGGGTTATATCTTCTCTCCCATTGCGTGGATCATTGGTGTGAACAGCAACGAAATGGTGCAGGTAGGGCAACTGCTGGGAGAAAAAACCATCATTAACGAATTCCAGGCCTATATCAGTTTTGGGAAGATGAAGAATGCCGGAACTATTACGGATCCAAAATCGATCCTCATCACCACCTACGCACTTTGTGGATTTGCCAATTTTGCATCCATCGGTATCCAGATCGGCGGTATCAGCCAGTTGGCACCCAACCAGCGTAAAAATCTTACCGAACTGGGCCTTAAAGCCCTGCTGGGTGGAACCATTGCCTGTTTGATGTGTGCATGTATTGCCGGCGCATTGTCTTAGGATACTAGCTATTAGCAAATAGCAAATAGCTTTCCCTTAAATTTGCATGTTGAATTGAGCTACTATGATGCAGATTGCACAAGATCTTTATGCCGATACCAGCATCTCCCCTGAGTTACTGACCATAGCCGGGAAAATTACATCCGGACAAAGGATTTCAAAAGAAGAAGGCCTCAAGCTTTTCAATGAGGGTTCCCTTTCTTTTCTGGGCTCGCTGGCCAATTTCGTTCGTGAATCCAAACACGGCAATACCACTTATTATAACCGAAACTTTCACATTGAGCCCACCAATGTGTGTGTATTCTCTTGTAAGTTTTGCTCCTACTCCCGTTTGTATGCCAAGCGCGAAGAAGGATGGGAACTGAGCATCGATGAAATGTTGAACATCGTCAAAAAATACGACGGTCAACCCGTGACAGAAGTACACATTGTGGGTGGCGTTCATCCCAAGATGGACATTCACTACTTCGCGGAGTTGTTGCGCAAAATTCGCACGCACAGACCAGATCTTCATATCAAGGGATTCACTGCGGTGGAGCTCGATTATATGTTCAGGAAGGCCAAGCTGACAGTGGAAGAAGGTATGACATATCTACGGGATGCAGGCCTTCAAAGCCTTCCCGGTGGCGGGGCCGAAATCTTTGATCCGGTCATCCGTGAACAGATCAGTGCAGATAAAGTGGATGCCGATGGATGGTTGAATATCCACCGCACCGCGCATGTACTGGGCATACATAGCAACGCCACCATGCTGTATGGGCATATCGAACAATACAAGCACCTCATTGATCACATGGATCGTTTGCGGACGCTGCAGGATGAAACCGCTGGCTTTAATTGTTTCATCCCGTTGAAATTCCGAAATAAGGATAACGAGATGAGCCATATTGAGGAATGCAGCATCGTGGAAGACATGAAGGTGTATGCGATGGCCAGGATATTTATGGATAATTTTCAGCACCTTAAAGCTTACTGGCCTATGCTGGGAAGGCAGAATGCGCAACTCACCCTTTCCTTTGGAGTGAATGATCTTGATGGCACCATTGATGATTCCACGAAGATCTATTCCATGGCAGGAAGTGAGGAACAGAATCCTGCAATGACCACGGAAGAAATCAAGAACCTGATCCGTCAGATGAGGAGAGAACCAGTGGAAAGAGACACGCTATACAATGTGGTAATGTGAGATTGAGAGATTAGCGGAGTTGTCCGGTGGTCCAAATCACGGCCTGCATAGACTTCATAAACTTGGTTCTTAACTCGATCAGTTTCTGTCTGGATTCCAGCACCTTGTTTTCCCGGCTATTCAGAACAAACAAAGTACTTTCCCCGTATTTGAAACGAGTATCCTCGCCGCGAAACAACCGCTGGTAGTTGTCCAGGCTTGCCTCTGCCAGTCTTACCTGTTGTTGCAGATTGGCAAGATCATTAAAATAAGATTTAACTTTATTCTGGATAGATAAGCGTGTCATGGAAAGATCCAGCTCTGTTTCCTGGATTTTGATCTTCGCTGCACGGTACTCACCTCTTCCCTGAGAAAGCCGTAAAGGCATACCGATATCAAAACCAAATTTGTAGTTATTCTGATAATACGCCCAACTGCCGTTCTTAAAAACATTATAGTCCGTGTTCAGGATATTATACCGAAAATCAACTGTTGGTAAAAGGTTCTGGAACTTGAGTCTTTTCTCTACATCCAGGATCTGTAATTTATAGTTAT
>JBEISY010000168.1:0-4953 GCA_040375175.1 Chitinophagaceae bacterium | reverse complement strand
TAATTATTAAAACTCATGGTATCCCCACGGAGATGCATACGCGAAAAGGAAGATTGGAACTTAATGTTGTTTCCCCGGTCCAGAAATTCCCGAACCCCTAATCCAAGGTTGCCGATCCGTAAGGGATCTTTGCGATCCGGCCGCACGGATAAATCATCTACCACCAGGCTGTCACCAATCACGGAGTTGCTTCTCTCCCTTCCGGGATGCATATTCACGATGGCTGCCCTGATATATCTGGCCGAGAAATGATTCACGTCCAGCTTCCCGATATCATCCCAGACCTTTGACTCCCGAAGATTTTTGCTGGTATCCCGGTCCTTCTTTTTCGATTTCAGGCTGTTGGATTCAAAATACATATCCCCATTGTTGGCAATCAGGGAATCCACGCGGATAATTCCTGAATCAAGCCAGGTCTGCCAGTGTACGTGCTGTATCCGGATCGTATCCAATGCAATCATAAAACTGTCTGGCCTTTGGATCCTCAAGTGCTGGCTGATCTGGAATTTTCCGATGTTCACATATCGTTCCTGATTGTCCCATACAAAATTGTTCATCCCCACCATCAGTACGCTGTCTGCTATACGAAGGTTGGGTTCCCGGATCTCTAAACGGATCCGGCCTTCAATATTCTGGGTCTGTTCACCTTCATAAGGCGGAATCACCAGGTCATCAATAGACAGGTTGATGTGCTCCAGGTTGTAATGCTTTTCGCTGCCTGGATAAGGATAGAAACGGAAACTGCCATTCACAATTCTACAGCTGTTCACGCTGAGTTCATTCAGCACGATGATGGCGCTTCGCTGAACGGCTGCTACGCGTTTATAGATCTGGTCATCAGAAATGGCATTGGTATCCGCCAAGTTCTTACGGATCACCACGGAAGGGTTGATCAGCCTTACTTCTTTTACATTGATGGCTTTATTCAGAAGAATGGGGAGGATAGATTCAATGCTGAGGTAGAGCGAGTCTACCCTTACCTCGTACTCTTCATCCATACCCGGTGTAGCCGGCGAAAGATGGGCATCAATGAGTTTTATGTAAGGACTAAAATAATGGAAGCGAACCTTGGCTGAAGTCATCGTATACTGCCCGTCAGAAATCCGGGAAACAATGGTGGGCAGCAATTGCTTAGCCTTGTATACCACAAAGAAATGCATCCCTGACAGCAGGACTATCGGGATAATCACAGTGGCCCATAGGGCTTTGCGACTTCTTTTTGTGGATGGTAGCGTTGTTGTTTCCAAAAGGTGACTTGCTTTCGCACGCGGGTGCGATGTCAAATTACATCAATAAAATTGCTCATGCAATGCTCCCCACTTGATTAATGAATACTCAGTGAGATTGCATGAGTTCGCGTGCATTCTCCAGGGCGGCCGCAGACAGTTTCTCACCAGTCATCATCCTTGCAATGGCTTCCACACGTTCATCATCGTTCAACTTGCGCATCTGCGTCCTGATGCCGCCAGGGCTTTCATTTTTATAGACAAAGAAATGGTGATCCGCCTTAGCCGCAATCTGGGGCTGATGGGTTATGGAGATCACTTGATGATCCTTACCCATCTCTTTCATTAATATGCCTACCTGCCTGGCTGCTTCACCACTGATCCCGGTGTCAATCTCGTCAAAAATCAATACCGGCATGTGCAAGGATCCTGCCACGAGCGTTTTCACACATAATAATAAACGGGAAAGTTCACCACCGCTCGCCACTTTCCGCAATGATTCAAAGCGGCCGCTCTTGTTGGCATCAAAGAGAAAGTCAACCTCATCTGCGCCCGATGGCGTTTTATTCACTTGTTCGATATGTACTTTAAGCCTTGCATTTGGCATTCCTACCCGATGCAGCAATTCGGTAATTTGCTTTTCCAAACCGGGGATTACCTTCCTCCTGCCTGCAGAAAGTTTCTCGGCAAAGGACTCTGCTGCTTTATTCAGCCTTGAGGTTTCTTCTGAGGCTTTACTGATCACGCCATCCATATCAAGCACTTTGCTGATCTTCTGTTGCAGTTCCTGCTGAACAACCAACAGTGCTGTTGTGTCAGGTGCATTGTGTTTTTTGAGGAGCTTATTTCCATTGTTAAGCCTTTCCTGTACAAGCAGCTGTCTTTTTTCATCCATCTGAACAGAGCCGCTGAGATGGGATACTTCTGCGGCAATATCCTTTATCTCAATTTGGACAGACCGGATACGGTCTGTCAATACCTGTACCTGTGGTGCAAATCTTGAAACACCATCCAAAGTCTGCACCAATGATTTAAGATCCCGGGCCATGGACTGCTGATCCCCATCAAGAGTTCCTTCGGCTTTTGACAGAGCCTGGCTGACCAACTCAGCATGGGAAAGCAAGTTCATCTCAGCTTCAAGCTGTTCTATCTCTCCGTCTTTAAACCCAGCCTCATCCAGTTCATTGAACAGAAATAAATGGTAATCATATTCTTTAAGCGCATCCGATTTTTGTTTTTGCAGTGCATCGGCATGTTGTTTAGCCTTCATCCACTGCTGGTAAGTGGTTGCATATTGTTTTCGCAGCGCCAATTGCCCTGCAAGTGCATCCAGCACCTCCATCTGAAATGCATCTTCGCCGATGGTCTGCGTGTCAAACTGCCGGTGCATATCTACTAACATACCGGCCAGTTTACCCAATTGGGAAAGATTTACCGGGGTATCGTTAATGAACGCCCTTGATTTTCCATTGGCCGCAATCTCTCTTCTAAGAATGATCTCCTGCTCCGCTTCAATATCATGCTCTGAAAAAAACTGCGCAACGGCCGCATCATCCTGATAGGTGAAAAATCCCTCCACCACGCACTTCCGGCTGGTGTCAAGCAATACCGAGCTGTCTGCCCGGTCTCCAAGGATCAAGCCCATGGCGCCTGCCAGAATGCTTTTCCCCGCGCCTGTTTCACCGGTGATGATGTTAAGCCCTGCGGAGAACGGCGTATTCAGTTCATTGATAATAGCGTAATTGCTGATCTGCAACCTCGATAACATAAGCCAAAAATAGCTATTAGCTACTAGCTATTGGCTAATGGGTGGGGGAGATTTTTCGCAAAAAAAATGGGCATTTCATCAATGCCCATTGCCCAATGCCTTCATGCCTTCCTAAGATGCAGATGATTGCAGCTCTTCATCCACCAGGACCCTGCCACAGTTTTCGCAGACAATGATCTTCTTGCGTTGGCGGATCTCAGACTGGCGCTGTGGAGGAATGGCGTTGAAACAACCTCCGCAGGCATCCCTTACGATAGGTACAACAGCCAGGCCATTGCGATAATTTTTGCGGATCCGCTCATAAGAAGCCAGCAGACGGGGATCTACTTTCTCTTTTGCATTGACGGCATCCTGACGGTATTCGTTTTCTTCTTTTTCAGTTTCGGCAATGATTTTCTCCAACTCACCTTTCTTATGCTTAAGGTTGGTTTCTTTTGCGGCAATATTCTTCTTTGCATTGTCCAACAGACGGGCCTTGTCATTGATCTCTTCTGCCGCGTCACGAATATGCTTTTCTGCAAGTTTCACCTCAAGGGTTTGCATCTCGATCTCTTTATTGATCGCTTCAAACTCCCTGTTGTTCTTTACATTCTCTGTCTGTTTCTCATACTTCTTAATCAGGTTCTGGGCCTCAATGATCAGCTGCTTCTTCTGCTCGATGAACTCATTGATACCATTCACTTCTTCTTCAATCCTGGTTTCCCTGGCGTGCAAACCCTGGATTTCATCTTCAAGGTCACTTACTTCCATGGGAAGTTCACCTTTCAGAATCTGTACTTCATCCAGTTTGCTTTCGATTTTTTGCAGATTGAGCAGCGAGATCAGCTTTTCTTCTACAGAATACTCTTTTACGTTTGCCATATTATTATATGAAGTATTTAATCGGGTTGGTTTCAACCAGCGATTTAAGGACGGCGAAATTAGGGAATTTTTCTCGCAACCTGCCAAAAAGCAGGTCAGATGTGAATTGCTCTGATTCAAAATGGCCAATATCGGCCAAAATCAGCCTGCCTTCCGCGCCAAAAAACTCATGATATTTCACGTCAGCGGTGATATAGAGATCTGCACCTGCACGTAAAGCATTGGAGATCAGGAAACTACCAGCACCGCCGCAGAGAGCAACGCGTTTCACCAGCTTTTTCGGAAACGGCGTATGCCGGATCACCTGGAGTCCAAACTTTTCTTTCACCAGTTCCAGCGCCTCTTCAGGAGACTTTGCAACCTCCCACTCCCCAATAGCTCCTGACCCGATCTCCCCACCCTGGTTTCTGAGATCAACAAGATCGTAGGCAACCTCTACATACGGATGCGCCGCTTTCAGCGCTTCCACTATCCCGGCCTCCAGGTGCGCCGGATAGATCACTTCGATCTTTGTTTCTTCCTCATAATGCCGTTCGCCCACTGAACCCACAAAAGGATTTGCACCAGGGCCAGCCTTAAAAAATCCTAAACCCTTGACACTGAACCCCACTTCCTGATAATTTCCGATATGCCCGCCCCCTGCTGCAAAAATGGCTTCCCTGACCTGGTCAAGATGTGTATGGGGAACAAAAGTGTACAGTTTGCGCAGCGTACCCGGTTTGGGCACCAGCACGCTTGTATGGATAAGCCCCAGTTTTTCCGCCATCATCCCATTGACCCCGTCTAGCACGTTATCCAGGTTGGTATGGATAGCAAATACCGCGATGCCGTTCCGGATGGCCCGTATCACTGTGGCGCCTACATGGTTGTTGGGGGAAATCCGTTTAAGTCCGCTGAAAATCAAGGGATGGTGGGCAACGATCAGGTTAGCCCCTTTTGTAATAGCCTCATCTACCACCGCTTCCGTTACATCCAGCGTTACCAATACGCCCGTACATGGATCAGCAGCCGTCCCGATGAGCAGGCCTGCATTGTCATAAGACTCCTGCAGAGATGGTGGCGCAATTGTTTCTAAAACGTTCATTATAGATCCTATCG
>JBEISY010000248.1:0-4006 GCA_040375175.1 Chitinophagaceae bacterium | reverse complement strand
CAGGTGAGTTCTGAGCCGGGCAAGGGTCCCCTATTCACCATCCAGCTGCCCGCGTAAATCCTAGGCCTACACATCATTTTTTTGCGGAACTTGCGTTAGCATTATACCATGAAAAAACACCTATTGCTAAGTCTGCTTTTATGCTTCTGCCATTTCGCCTTTAGCCAGGATGGGGATAGCATCACCCTCACAATGAAACCCTGCATAGAGATTGACGCGGAATTTCCTGGTGGCATTCCGGCCTGGTCCGCTTATGTCAGTAATGCTATGAATAAAAAGCATAAACAACTTCGTAAAACAGGAGAGCAGGGTACGGTGATGATCCTTTTTGTGATCGACAAGAACGGGATGGCCACCAATATCAAAGTGCTGGATTGTGCAACAGCCGGCGTTGCCAGATGTCTTCCGCCCGGCTCAAAACTGGGAGAGATCGCCATTGAGATCATCGCTAACTCACCACCCTGGAAACCGGCAACCATCGAAGGCAAGCCAGTCAAAGCGTACCGCAGGCAACCCATCTCCTTCGTCCTGCAGTAGAAAAAGTTAAATCAGGCAGTAATGTATCCCGCTTTGGCTCCTCACGCAATTATGGACCCAATTTTGCGTTAATCCACTGATTATTAAGGTATGATGCGCTTACTATTTGCTTGTTTAACCTTGTTTTTCTCAACCGTGGTTGTCTATGCACAAAGCGCGGAAGACTTGATCCGTCAGCAATCCCGCGAGATCAGGACCATCGTAACCAATGATACGGATTATACTGATTTACAGTCGCTCGCTTCTTCCATTGGAAATGCCCGGATCGTGATCCTCGGCGAAATGGACAATGGCGATGGCGAAACCCTCAAAGCAAAAACAAGGCTCGTCAAATACCTGCACCAGAAAATGGGTTTTACCGTGCTCGCTTTTGAAAGCGATTTCAACGGGGTGAACTGGATCTGGGAGACGCGCAAAAACGGCTATGCGGCACTGCAAGCCGTTACGCATATCTGGACCGATGTGGCGGAGTTCAAGGACATGGAAAAATACATTGAGCTGTATGCCCATGGTCCCAATCCACTCATCGTGTCTGGCATTGATTGCCAGATCTATGATGTGGAGCAGGTAGAAAATTTTATGCTTCGCACGCCAAAATTATTTTCTGCATTGGGTTATGATACCAAGGATCCCGCGTATTGGAATTATATAACCAGTCTGGTGCGGGCCAACGATTACGATAGCGCGAAAAGGCTTCCCGATACCACCATCACTTTTCTCAGGAATTTCACTTCAAAGGTTATGACGGACCTGAAGGCCCATCCAGAGCTGGATTCTACGGGGTTGTGGAAACAGACCTTTTCCAATTTCATGGGCAATGCGGCCAATTGCTGGCTCAACAGGAAAGTGCCTGTAGGGTACAATTTTCTGCAACTGAAACATGACGGTACCATTCACGACCGGCAAATGGCCGATAACCTGCGGTGGCTGGCTGATGAAAGATATAAAGATCGCAAGATCATTGTATGGGCACAGAACAGGCATGTCACTAAAAACATTGACCAGATAGAAGTAGATATTTCCAACTACCGTCGCATACAAAATACCACCATGGGGAACGAAGTCTTTAAGAAGTTTGGGAACGATGTGTTCATCATCGGTTTCACCTCTTCTGAAGGTACATCAGGATCTCCATTTCAAAGAAACGGCAGACCGTATGAAGTGAAGCCGCTGAGTAAAAAAGATTTCTATACCAATGTCATGCAGGATCTCAAATTCAATTATGCATTCACTGATTTCCGCGCGATCCAGAAAACAGATGCCGTGTCCAAGGCTTTTGTGATGCGGGGTTGGGGTTATGAGTTTGATATGAGAGGAAACTGGTTCAATGCATTTGACGGTGTGTTCTACATCAAATCCAACAAAGCGGCAACAGCACTCTCTATAGAATGAGGCGTGTTAAACACTCAGTTTTTTCAGCATTGCATCCGTAGTGGCATCGCTATAAATACCATATGCATTCACCAAAGTGCCTTTGATCCCGTGCTTTTCAGAGGAGATCGCGTAGAGGATCGATGAATCATCCGGATTAGAAGCACCTTCAAACCGAAAGAATTTATCGATCTGAAATTCATCGGGGTTCACTCTAAAAAGACCCTGCCTGCAGGCGAGGCAATCTTTATCGAGGTTAAAGTCTTCCGTATATCCCTGTTGCTTCAGTGTGCTAAGGGCATCCACCATTGTATCATAATTTTCCATTCTGTTGTTTTGAAGTATTAAGATACAACAACCATTCCATTGGTGTGTGGGACGGCTATCGCGTTTTGGGAAGTATGATTGTTAGCAGATATATGAAATCCGATATTAAAACGTTTATGATAAAGAACGAATTAGGCGCTCAGGATGATTTCGTTTAGGCATAAATTTTTGGTGGCAAATACAAACCTGTGTTATACAACCATGAACTGTTAATGAACCTCAGGATTGGGGCCTGTGGGCTATGCTTGGTCTTAATGGGTTATGCCTTCCTCACTTTCAGGGATCACAACCTGACCAGCACCAGACTCATCATTATCATCTCTGCGCTTGTTGTTTCAGTCATATTTGCACTGCTGCTGAAAAAGCCAAACAAGATTCTCTTTGCCGGATATGCAGGGTCTGTTGCTTTAATTTTTATGCCAACGCTTTTCCGGATGCGTGCAAATATTGCGTTGGATATTACCCTCTTGGCCATTGCCGTTGGACTGATAATCGGTTTCTGGTCTGAGGCCAGAAAGAAAACTGAGTTTGCGAAGTTTCAATAAGTATACACCGCGTAACCCCAGGGCTCGATGTTCCAGGTTTTAGCGCCCAGAATCTCGCGCTTGTAGGCAAATACATTGTAAGGATTCCCGTACAGCGTTTTGTCTGTAATAGAGATCTTCTGTTCCCTATCGGAAAAATTCAGGATCACGAAAACCTTGCTGCCCGCCTTCTCACGCACATATGCATAAAGTGCCGACTCATCACCCACTTTTATTTTTTTAAAGCTGGCATCGCTGGACAAGGCCGGCGTTGACGCCCTTAATTTCAGCAGGTTCATGTAAAAACCACTTCGCTTGTAGTTGGAAAATTCTATGGGATCCTTTTCAAAAAACTGCAATGCTCTTAGCACGGGCTCTTCCTGTCCGCTATACACCAGCGGAACACTGTTGGCCATGGTTTGAGAAAACACGGCGAAAGGTGCATGCACCGCGCCCGGAAAGGTTCCGTAGTCTGCCTTGTTCCAGGAGTTCTCATCATGGTTGCTGGTGAAATACATCTGGATCGTACGCTTGGGATAGATTTTCCGATTCTCCATCATCACCGTATCCAATGCAGATGCCGGCGCTTTTCCTGCCGCTACTTTTTCCATCATATGGAACATCGTCCAGGGATATACGGCATCAAATGTTTTGGCGAGATAGGGCTTATCACCTTCGGCCAGAAAGAACATTTCAGGTTTCAGTTTCTTCAGTGCAGGAATACATCGATCCCAAAAAGCTTCCGGTACGTTCCAGGCAACGTCAACCCTGAAGCCATCGATATCTGCCGTCTTTACCCAATAGGCCATGGCTGCAATCATACTGTCTTGCATCACCTTGTTGGAAAAATCAAGTTGCCGAACATCATCCCAATTGTATGCAACAGCAGGTTTGCCCAGACTGTCCTTCACATAAAACTCCGGATGCCGGGTGATCCAGGAATGATCTGCACCGGTGTGATTGGGCACCCAATCAATGATCACCTTCATGCCAATTCCATGTGCCTTCTGCACGATCCCCACAAAATCTTCAAGCTTACCAAATTCAGGATTCACCGCTTTAAAATCAGCCACTGCATAATAAGAGCCGAGGCTACCTTTGCGGGCTTCTTTAGAGATCGGATTCAGGGGCATGAACCAAAGGGTTTGTACGCCCATGCCTTTCAGCCGGTCTATATGTTTCGAAAATCCTTCGAAAGTTCCTTCTTTGGTATATTGCCTTACATTGACTTCGTAGATGTTGCCCTG
>JBEISY010000423.1:0-2290 GCA_040375175.1 Chitinophagaceae bacterium | reverse complement strand
CTTTTTTGTTTCATATCATAAACTGTTGGTGCATCCAAAGAGAAGTCTATATACTTAAGCCTTATCTTAAGCGCATTCTTCACACCTAAATCATCAACACATGGACGTATTATCCCTTATCGTTCAGCTTGCAGCCGGTGGCGCTGGTGGCGCATTGGCCGGAAAACTATTGCCTAAATTTTCGCTGGGTACAGCAGTCAATGCCATCCTTGGCATTGTTGGCGGCGGCCTTGGCGGTCAACTGCTGGGCATGCTCGGCATCGGCGGCGGCGAAGCAGCCGCCACAGGTCTTACCGGTATTATCACCAGTGTTCTGGGCGGAGGCGCAGGAGGTGGTATCCTGATGACCATCGTGGGATTGATCAAAAATATGATGGGATCAAAATAAATGCTTCCATCCACGAAACGAAACCCCGGTACACCACCGGGGTTTTTTCGTTTGAATCCACAAACCGTAGCTTTACAAAAATTGAGGCATGGTTTTATACGAACCCAAGGAATGGATTTCAGCCGTATTCAGGATACATAAAGGAGACACCTTTCGCAAACTCTTTCCAACCATACTGTTGATGAGCCTCTATGCCTGGGGGGTGGTTTACCTGGAAACCGTTTACCTCAAACTCGGGGAAACAAGCCACGCCAAAAACCTGACCATCCTGCACTCTCTTCTGGGTTTCGCGATCTCCATGCTCCTCGTGTTCCGTACCAATACCGCATATGAACGTTGGTGGGAAGGCCGTAAACTCTGGGGTTCGCTGATCAACAACAGCCGGAATTTTGCCATCAAGATCAATACCTTCCTCCCCGCAGAAGTGCACCACGTTCGTCATTATTTCCGGCAGGCTATTCCCCTTTATGCAATGGCGCTGAAAAGGCACCTTGTCAAAGAAACCACCAAACTGGCCCTTGATGAAACGCCCCATCCGGAGTTTTCAGGGCTTGAAAAACATTCCCATGTCCCCAATTCCATTGCCGCAAGTATGCTTCGAGAATTGCATAAGATGAGAAAGGAGAATATGATCGACGACTTTCAGCTGCTCATGCTGAACAATGAATGGCAGAGTTTCACCGATATCTGTGGGGCCTGCGAAAGAATCAAGAATACGCCTATCCCTTACAGTTATAGTGCATTCATTAAGAAGTTCATCGTACTCTATGTGGTCACGATGCCTTTCGGGTTTGCAGTGACCCTCGGGCTGTTCACTATTCCTGTCACCGCCTTTATGTTCTACATCCTCGCAAGCCTGGAACTCATTGCAGAAGAAATTGAAGATCCTTTTGGTGTAGATAGCAATGACCTGCCCATGCAAAAGATCGCAGAAAACATTAAGAAGAACATCGAAGAGATCATTCCCATTCCTAGTCGGCCATAGCAATTAGCGTACAACCTGTGCCGTCTGCATACCTGCCGGCGATGAGCAATCCAGAATAAGCCTCGCCGTCCCCAATAACAAAAATGGCCAGTTCTTTAATATCTTTTCGGTTATAAACACCCCCTAGTGCCTGTCTGGCTTTCACTACAGGTTGCACAAACTCCAGCAACAAAGGAACACTGGCTTTCACCCGGGGATCTTTGTGACGACTCAGCTCGGTATTGATATTATGGGAACTATCGCTCAGCAAATCCCTGACATATACTTTCGCCCAGCCCTTCTTCCACTGTGAGGCTGTTGTATCCGTATACTTGGGACCCAGATATTGTTTGAAATGCGACCATGCAACACTGTCGATGATCCCAACATCCTCTTTGGTGATCCGATACACACTACTACCCGCCCCGTCATGGGAAACGCCACCAAACATCTGCTCCAACTTAAGGATGGAACTGTCTGCTAACGCTGCTACAGGTGCGGTTGCCTCAATGGGCTTCTTCTCCTCTTCTTTGTATTCCTGAACCTGGCTGCATGCAGCCAGTAAAATGATCAGCGAAAATGCTGAATAATTGATCCACTTAACATTCATGCTTCAAATTAATAAACTCCCTACCACCTATCAAAATTTCCCATCATGATAAGGATTAACATGATAATTTCGATGAATGTTTTCTCCAAAACCCTGCTTTCTTCTCTTGGGCCTGCTCCTGTGCAATTTTCTCGTGGCCCAGCAACGTGTCAGTTTCAAAATCGTCAATAAAAACAATGAACCGGTATCTTTTGCTACCATCACTGCGAAAACGCTGCCGATACCTCCAAATCAAATACCCGCATAGCGGACAGTACGGGTACAGCCCAATTGGTCCTCAATGACGGTACCTACAAAATCTATGTACAAGCTGTCAACTACCAGGCCT
>JBEISY010000141.1:0-5370 GCA_040375175.1 Chitinophagaceae bacterium | reverse complement strand
GCATCTTGTACACCACAAGTCAACCAATCCTTCCCCATGGGCAGCTTATGCTTTTCATCCGCTGGAGGCAATAGTGGAAACAGCCATTGTACCCATCTTCCTGTTCACCATTCCTATTCATACTTACCACCTGCCGGTATTCTTTTTGTTCATGATCATTTATAACGTATACGGGCACCTGGGCTATGAATTGTATCCGAAAGGATTCAGCAAACATCCCATCGGCAAATGGATCAACACATCTGTTAACCATAACCAGCATCATCAATTCTTCAAAGGAAACTATGGTCTGTATTTCCTTTTCTGGGACAGGATCATGGGAACCATCCGTCCGGATTATGATGATCAATATGAAAAAGTGAAAGCATGATGGATCAGAAACCAGTGATCATTTATTGTTACGATGCCTATTGCGGCTGGTGCTTCGGCTTCAGCAAAGTCATCAAGCGTTTGTATGAGGAGTATAAAGAAGTCTTTGATTTTGAGGTGTTGTCTGGCGGCATGATCCCCAAAGAATCTGCCCAACCCATCGGAAGGATGGCCGGCTATATCAAAGAAGGTTATAAGCGTGTGGAAGAATTGAGTGGCGTGAAGTTTGGCGAAGATTACCTCTGGCACATCAACAACCCTGATCTATCAGATTGGTTTCCACATTCCGAAACACCGGCCATCGCGCTCGCTATTTTCCGCGACTACCACCCGCATGATACCATCTTGTTTGCAACCGACCTGCAGGATGCTTTGCATGTGGAAGGTCGTGACCTGACCGATGGGGAAGCGTACAGGCATCTGCTGGAGAAATACGATATTCCTGCTGATGCATTCTATGAGCGATTAAAGAGCGATGAATACCTCGACAGGGCCAAACATGATTTTGCACTGGTCAAGCAATTGCAAGTCACCGGATTCCCTGCGGTATTGTTGCAGACCGATGAATTGAAATTCTATCTCCTTGGCAGTGGTTATACAGATTATGAAACGATGAAGGAGCGCTTTGACCAGGTGATCAATGAATTGTCATTGCAAGTGAAGTAGCCGCGCGGCATTGCTATAATACACTTTCTTCAGGATATTGTCTGGCAGCCCGAGCCCATACATTCTCCAGAATGCATGATACTTTTTGTGGTAAGGAAAATATTCATCATTGGTTTCCAATACGCGGAAATAGGTACTGTATTCTTCGGGCACCCAAGAGTCTTTCCCGAACAGGATCCTGTCCTGGTATTTTTCAAAAAACGCTTTCGCCATTTTGGGTTGCCGGCCGAGCTCGGCAATCACGGCACCAAATTCAACAACGATGTTGGGGAGTTTGTCCATCAGCTGCGAGAGCCTTCCGAGGTCATTGGGCAGCCATCCGAAATGCGCAGCGATGTAGGTTGTTTTGGGATTGTTGGCAAACATGGTCTGCTGTTCTTTGATCAGGTCTTCCCAGGGCACAGGGTTTTCATTACCCCGTACACGATTGGGATGTGTCACCAGTTCAAGCCAGCGTTCATTGTTTTTATCGATGGGGTCCCAGAAAGATTTCGGGTCTGCGGTGTGGATCAGCACGGGGATCTTCAGTTCTGCGCATTTCTGCCAAACGGGATTCAGCCTTGGATCGTCTACCCGTACCCGTTTGCCATCTTTATCTTTCACGGAGAAGCCCAGGTTCTTGTATACTTTCAAACCTTTGGCGCCATTCTTTACATCCTGCTCCAGTTGACCGGCTGCTTTTTCTGCCCAGCCAGGATTGCCTACGCCCGACCAGTCGACGTTTGCAAAAACGATGAAGCGATTGGGGTAGTGATCGCCAATGTTTTTCACAGATTGCCTGATCTTGTCACCGCTGTCGCCACTAAGGTTAACCATGATGGCCATATTGAGTTTGTCCATCTCTTTGATCAGGGTACCCAGGTCCATCGTGGGCATGTTGAACTGATGGTTATGGATATCGATAAAGGGAAACTTTGCGCGCGTGGTTTTGTGTTCAGGCACTACCAGGGTGGAGGTGGGTTCATATTCCTCGAAGTCCATCTTGGGTCTTTGCTGGGCTTGTGAACAGTTGGTGAGGCTAAGCAGCAGGCCTGCGACGATGAGTTGGTTGCGCATGTAAGGGTTTGAGATGCTTAAATTAACGAAATGGCTATAATGAGACAAACCGTTGAAACAATTAACACACTTCAGCCGATGAATGACGTAGATTTAGGATTATTAACTATATAAAAACTTGTTTTATGGCCATTGTAAAAGTGATTGAAGTGATCGCGTATTCTGAAAAAAGTATTGATGACGCGATGAAGAATGCAGTGAGTGAAGTATCGAAAACCGTCAGAAATATTGATTCAGTTTATGTGAAAGACATCAAGGCGCACGTAAAGAACGGTAAGATCTCCACATTTGGTGTGATCTGTCAGATCTCGTTCAGGGTGGATGATGAAGCGCCTGTTAAGACTAAGAAAAAGTAGGGCGAGCGTTTAGGGTGAGGGTTTAGCTAAGCCCTACTAAATTCTCACCCTACATACTCACCCTAAGATTTACTGGGCGTTTAATAAAAGATTAGCACCTTGCTTTGGAAGCACAATAATCTTTGCATTTTGTGATGCGGCTAGTTCTTTATACGCTTTGATCTGCTCATACTGCAGCTGCTTGTCTGATAAGCTTTCGCTAATGATGCGCTGGTAGTCTGAGATACCCTGGGCTTCCACACGCTTACGCTCTGCTTCTTGTTTTTCTTTCTGCAGAACAAACTGCATTTTCTGCGCTTCCTGCTCGGCTTCGATTTTTCTTTCTATCGCAGCTTTTACAGGAGTGGGTAGTGTGATGTTTCTTACCAACAGGTTTTCCAGCAGAAGACCCCGTTTGCGGAAATCTTCATCGATGGTTTTGAAGATCCTGTTCTGGAATTCATCCCGCTTGGTGGAGTATAGCGCGATGGCCTCGTAATAAACGGCGTTGTCGCGTATCCGTGTACGTGTAATAGGACGAACGATTTTGTCTTCGTAGTTCTCGCCGATCTCCCGGATCAACTTAGGTGCATCCGCAGGCACCACGCGATAGAGTACGGACAGGTCAATGGTAACTTCAAGACCATCTGCCGTCAGAACCCGGATCGCATCGTCTCCAGATTTTGTTCCTTCATCATGAATGCCGCTCATTGTATAGTTCATTGTCTTGATATCCAATTCCTTTACCCTCACCAGTGGATTCACAAAATGGAGTCCTGAGTTGAGGACATCGTTCTGAACTTTACCAAACAATGACTTAACGCCTACATGACCTGCATCGATCTGCACAAAGCAGGAGCTCAGCAGACCAACGGCAATCAATACAAAAGAGAGAATACGAATGCCTTTTCCGATTTTCTGTAAGGGTTCCTGACCCCGCAATAAGGCAAGACTGACGAGAAAGATGACGAAGCCAAGGAATAATAAGAACATAAAATTAAGTTTAGTGATAACGAGACGACGAAAGGCAGGTCGCGGGTTGCAGGTTGCATTAAGTACTGCGAACTACGCGAACTGCGAACTGCGACCTGCGAACTGCGACCTGCGAACTGCGACCTAGCTCGAGTGATCTGCTACAATCACCCACTCGCCCTTGATCCTCCTGAACAGCAGGGTATAGTAGCCGCCTACATTTCCGGCAGAACGGATCAAACCCCACTGGCCTACCACCTGGTAGTATTCAGCAGAGAGCCTGGTGACGTGAACAATGCGGAAAGTGAGCTTTCCCATGCGGGCCGTGTCGCCGTAGTTTCTTTTGTAGCTGGCGAGAGTATTGGAATACCCGTAGGTAACGCCCGACTTACCGATGTACATCAGTGAGTCGTTTTCCCAGTAGCCTTTCATAAATCCATCGAGATCGCCTCGGTTCCAGGCCTTATTCTGGTTGTCCAGGATGCGGAGGATCTCTTGTTCGTCTTTGTTCTGTTGTGCTGAAACCGCTAGGGAGAAGCATAAAAAAATTCCAGACAGGATCAACCTGCCTGGAATGGCATATCGGACTGTATTTTGCATATTACGATTTTAATTTATTCATTTATGCTGCGCCAACCTTTGCTGCTTCCAGCGAACTGCCATTATCATATCTCTCTTGTTCCACGATATAATATTTCATGCCGGCTTTTTTTGCGGATGCGGCTACTTTCTTAAAGTCAATTACACCAGTACCAACATCAACAGATGCGTCGCCTTCTCCTGCGGGGAAGTTTTTACCCCTGTCCTTTACGTGACAAAGCCTCCAGCGATTGGGATACTTTGAGAGCCAGGTATTGGGATCCTGACCTGCTGTTACCACCCAGTAGATGTCCATTTCAAAATCAACGAGATTGGGATCGGTATTGTTCATCATCACGTCCTGCGGGTATTGGCCATCTTGTAACGTGAACGAATAACCGTGGTTGTGGTAGGCGAATTTTAATCCGTTTTTCTTACAGATTTCTCCTGCCTTGTTGAATGCGTCTGCCGCTTTCTTGAAATCATCAAGGGTTTTCTGTGGCCCAAGCCAAGGACAGATCAGGTATTTCATACCGATCTCACCCGCCTGCGCGGCTTTCTTCTCCAGGTCCTTATACATATCAAAATGCGAGGAGACCATTTGCAGTCCGACTTGATCCAGGTAGGCTTTATACTCTTTGTTGGTCATGCCCCAGAACAATCCCTTTTCTCCTTCATACCCTTCTACAAAGGAATAGCCATATGAAGCCACCTGCCTGAGGACAGCTTTGGTGTCTTTACCAATGACATCGCGAAGCGTATACAACTGAAGACCAAATGGCTTGCCTCCTTTGGTGCCAGCGAACAACTCCTGGCCGAATGCTGTTGCAGCGGTCATCAACCCTGCATTGTAGAGAAACTGTCTTCTTGAAAATGACATAACTGTATTTTAAATGCCTATTGCCCAATGCCTAATGCCTAAAGCGCCCAAGCCTTATCCCCTTTTTTATAATCGATACATCCATCGTACTTACCAGGAATCGGCACATAACGAAGGGCCTGTGTAGCGCCTACTTCTGAACTGAAATAGCCCAGCAGTGTAAGCTGTTTCATCAGGCTGAAATAATGTGCGGGATCTTCTGCTTTCTTACTCTTGGCGTAGGCCACAGCTTCTGTATCGGTTTTGCTGAGCAGTTCTTTGCGCTGTTCAGGTGTGATCTGCATAAAGTCTTTTTTAAAAGCAGCTTGTGCACCTTCATCGATCTTCGACAATCCTTCGAGGAAAACTTTCTGGTCTTTCTCTTCGTAACAATCCACCACCATCGTGTTCATGAATTCGCCCACTTTGGCTGCCTTAGCACCAGGTGTACTTGTTGTTGGAAGAATGGTTTCTGCCACTTCATCCAGGAAAGCAATTTGTTCTTTGGTGAGTGGAAGTGCCGCAACAGATTTC
>JBEISY010000222.1:0-4148 GCA_040375175.1 Chitinophagaceae bacterium | reverse complement strand
TATTTAGCGATGGATTGATATCAAATGCGGGCGACAAAACCCATCCTTTGTCGGTAAGCAAAAATCCATGGTTACGAAGATGGTCGTCAGTATTTGATATGCACATATTGAAAACGATTCTTCTCCAAAGCTGGTGCAAATCTTCCCTAACCCTTGCGCCATAGGTTTGTATAAACAAAGCGAGATCAAGATAGCTTGCTGCTTTATCCCGCAACTCCTCCTCGGTATGACCCGTCATGGTCATTGCGGATGAAAAATGAACGCGACCACCCCTCTCCCGATCGAAACGCTTGGTGAAAAAAGTATGGCTATCTCCACTGACTCTTTCGAGTTTGCAAGGACTCATGTCAATGCCGGCAGACAAAGCCAGTTCAAACGCCAGAAACTCCCATGCTGCTTTGTCAGCAATATCCGTTGCAGAGGGAAACTTTGCGATCCAAATGGCTCCATGATCATCAACGATGTTCGCCTTGGGTCTTGCACCACCGAGTGAAGAGCCGGGGGCCAGTAAAAGGGCAAGATATTTCTTTAACGACTTTGGCGAACGATCAGATTCAATCAGTGAGGCCGCATACTGGAGCTCTTTGGTTGAAGACCATGGTGGCGTTGGCCATCGGTATGGATCCATGAACGGTCATAGCTGAAATGAAAAGCCTTTCTTCCTTTGGCTTGCTGGGCAGACAATACGCCCATGAGGACGGGACCGTTCAATCCTATCCAATCAGCATAAACATATATATCCGTTTTTCGGGTTGCCATTATGATGAGATCAACGCGATGTCCTGGAGCTTCCGTCCATAGACATCATCGGCGGCAAGTTTCAGGAAATCGTTTTGCAAACCAAGTACACGCAGGGTATTGAAATAAGCACCCATGGAAACACTCGGATTCCCTTTTTCCACTTCCACCAGTGTGGAACGATGGATAGCTGCCCTTTCTGCAACCTGCGCGGTGCTCAATTTGCGACGCTTTCTCGCCAATTTAATGTTCTCGCCCATTTGCTGCAGCAACTGCTGGTGGACCGGGAAAACAACCGCCTTTTTTGTTTTCATGTTGGTTATTTCCGACAAATATATGCTTTTTGTCGATAATATTCAACAAATATTGATTGCTTATCCAACCCTATTCTTGGGCGTTAGTTGAGTGTATGAGCCGGATTTTCCAGGTGCCGTTGGATCGCACCATTACGGCCGACTCCATCCAGTGATAGTGTTTCGTTGTACCAGAACGGGTGATGGCAGAACGGAGATCGTACACCACAAAGGCCATATCGCCTTTGACCTGCACAGAAATAAACTGGAAAGTGTCCGTCCTGACCAGGGGCTGGCCCTTTTTGGAGAGCATGTATTCAATCTCTTTTTCAAGGGTCCAAAGTTCCCCTTCTTCTATGAGTTGGTAATCTGCGGTACAATGTCGTTTATGCGCCTCCACATCATTTTCCCCCAGCGCTTTGTAGTCTGCTTTGATCAGTTGCACAACGGCCATTGAATCTTTAGCATCCCGGGCGGACGCAAGAAATGAAACGGTTAGCAAAAATAATGTGAGTATAAAACGCAGCATATCTGTACAAGTTAACCCTCGATAACCTAAGATTCAACATTTTAATCGCAGCAAGCGCAACTTCGCACTTCTCCCTTTATCTTCTCCCTTCTTTTCACCGCATCAACCCAAGCATAAGCCGATCAAACATCCGGTCAGACAACACGCTCCGCAAAAACAGAATCATTTTGGCGCCGCCACCAGTGGCATACCTCGTACGTGGACGATGCGCCGTGGCAGCCTTCACGATTGTCTTAGCCACTACCGTGGGTGAGGATCCGCGCTTGTCGGCAGTAGCCAGCATGTTCACGTGTTTCTTTGCCAGATCCTGGTAGGCGGTTTGTCCGGACACCTGTAAAAGTTTTTCCCGTGCAATGCCGTTCCACTCCGTGAGAATAGCGCCGGGTTTGATGATCACCACATCGATCCCAAATTGTTTCAACTCCATCCGCAGGCTGTCGCTCAATCCCTCTACGGCAAACTTAGTGGCATGATACCAGGCGCCATGCGGTTCACCGATGCTCCCGCCGATGGATGAAATGTTGATGATCCTGCCGGAAAGCTGTGCACGCATGGTGGGAAGGAGTAACTGCGTCAACCGCGCGAGTCCAAAAATATTCACTTCAAACTGGTACTTCGCTTCTGCGATGGGTACGTCTTCCAATGCACCATAGGATCCATAACCGGCATTGTTCACCAGCACGTCTATGCGCTGCTCCTTGTTCAGGATAATGTTCACACCATTCACCATGGATGCATCATCCGCCACATCCATCATCAACAGGTTCACACCCATCGCTTTCAGGTCTTCCATTTTCTCTAACCTGCGGGACGCACCATATACCGTAAATCCCTGTTCCACCAATAACCTGGCGGTCTCTTTTCCGATTCCGGATGAGGCTCCGGTTACCAACGCTACTTTTTTCATGATTATATTGATAAATTATGATTGACTGGTCAGTCGCATTTTGAACTAAAAAAAATCAGGTCACCATATCCCATAACATATTGAAGGTGGCCTGGATGGTTTCTTTTTGTTTTGCCTTGGACATCTTCTTCGCAGTGATGAACTGGTACAAACCGAATACCTGGTTGGTCATCAGTGCATAGAGCAGTTCGGCAGGCAATGGTTTCAATACACCTTGCTTGACGCCTTTCTGGATCAGGGCGAGATGCGGCTCCAATTGTTTATGCAGCAGGTCCTGATCAATCTGTTCTATATAGGGTGAGGTATGCAATTGCTGGATGAACCTGAACTTCAGCGGTTGCTCAAGGGCCCAGTACAAGGTAGACAGCACCTGGGTCTGGATGGCTTCTTTAATACCCGCGTCATCCGTGGTATGCTTGGCCACATAGGCCGCAAGCTCCTCTTTCACATGCAGATAAAGCGCCACCACCAAATCGTCCTTGGTCTTGAAATACTGGAACAGGGTACCATTAGCCACACCAGCCTCCTGGGCAATCTTACTCGTGGCCGTACCGTGGAACCCATTGTCCACAAACAGTTTCAGCGCCGCGTCCAGAATAAGGTCTCTTTTGCTCATATGTCTTGAGTGACTAATCAGTCACAAAAATAGGCCGGTACACCTATCCGCCAAAAATTCTTTTTACAGTGCCGATGAACGGAATCACAAACAAACTGCGCAAACCCAGGGCTGTTGTTCGCCAACCCACAACCAGAAGTTGTTGACTTTGATCTGCCAAAACAATCATAACCGACAACTGTATTGTACATTTCAAGATAAACCTGAAAACACATGCCCTTTTCATGCATGTAAGTCTGACTCCACTGGCTACACTTGCTTTGCGTCAGGATACCAGCAAAACACAGGTCTACATCATCGGCGTGGTTCACGAACACAAAAAATACCGAAATGCGGATAGTCTCCTGATCGTACTCAACAACATCAAACCGGACCTCATCCTTTCTGAGATGGATACCCTGACATGGATGTTTAACTCGGACTATTCCTTATATAAACCCAAAGGATGGGAGAATGAAAAACGAAAACTGAGATTCAAAAAAAGTATATCCCCGGAATACAAAGCCACTTATCTCTATGCCAGAAAGAATCCTTCATTGAAGGTGCACCCCTTTGATATGACCATACCAAACCGTAGTGAATATAGGAAATTCATTATCGGACAAAAATGGTACCGAGCCTTGAAAAAAGCCCATAGAACCGGGCTACTCAAAAACGATCTTGATTCCGCGTATCACAACTACTTCAAGTGTACTAAACAATACAAAAGGCTAAGCAAACTCACCTACAGCCAACTCAACAGACCGTCCCTCGTTGATAGCTTTCGGAACATCATGAGAACAGAAGACAGCCTAAGCAACTTGCTCCTGGAAAATGTGGACGTTTCACCCTCATTTAAAGAATGGTATCAGCGTATGGCCAAGATGGACCGCGAGAGAGATCAGGTCATGGTGAAGAATATCATTGAATTTATCCAGAGAACAAATGCACAAAAAGTGGTGGTCCTTACCGGACTCTTGCACAAACAGTTTTTGATCGATGGACTAAATACAGAAACCGCACGCGATCAATTGGAACTAGTGGAGTATTTCAACCACTAAATCCTTCGGCTGGCTACTATTTCCT
>JBEISY010000242.1:0-4032 GCA_040375175.1 Chitinophagaceae bacterium | reverse complement strand
ATCGGATGGGTAGTGGAAGATGGTTCCATTTTACAACACTGTAAGGCTGTAATACCGCACCAAATCCTTCGTAGTATTCAGCTACTCCGGGAAGGTCAGAACCCTCGAAATCAAGCAGCAGATCATTACCCGCAAATTCCCTGATCAGCCTGTCCAGGAGAAAACGGTTTGCAGCCGTTTTTTTGCCCTGCTCAGTAGTTGCGGACACCAATGTATAGAGGCGTTTATGGTCTTTCAACGCAAGAATGGCCGATGAAAGTTTTCCATTCTCCCTTGCTTCCCTGACAATTGCCTGTGCGGGTCTGCGTTGCGCGAAGCGGATCAGATGTTCAAATGACTGCCGTGGCACGTGAAGAAATTTATGATGGTACAGTTCCTGATACAAATGAACGGTCTCCGCCACTGCTTCGGTTTTTCGGTATTCCAGCTGCCGGATCCTGTCCCATTGTAAATTCCTTCGATGATCATTCCTGTATCCCTTTGCAATGGTTTGGTAGTCTGGTGAAAGATCAAGGACGTAGTTTTTAGCTACCGTTGATGCCCCGGGCGTATTTAAAAAATTGAAGGCATAGTTGCCATACCGGAATGTCTCCTGCATAAGGTTCAGGCATTCCAAAAGTTCAGTATCATCATATGTGCCAATAAGACCCAACTGCTGAATGAAGGCTACCTGACAGACATATCTAATTCCCCATTTTTTTCGAAATGGAATGGGCATTATTGCGCGGTAGTTGTCAATAACGATGGCATCCCAATGATCCGTCATCAGGTCAAGAAAATCGATTTTCGCATAGATAAGGCCGTTAGTTGTATTATCTATGCAGGCGTCCCATAGTTGGTGATCGATATCCTGTCTGGTAACTAACCGGATATTCATTTTGCAAATTGTTGACTGATCTGCCGGAAACTCAGGTCCAGAATATTGATAGAAAAACTCACCCGTTGGAAAAAATTATTTCCCGGTGTTGATTTAAAATAGTCGCGGTACACACTGCTGTATACCAGTGGGAAGTAGACATTCAAAAGGTTGTTCAGCATACTGATCTGGATGCCCCCATCGTATAACAGTCTGGATCCGCCATCCTGGTTCCAGGTAGTACTGGAAGTGCCGAAATCGGCGAACAATTTGAGCGGAATCTTGATGGGAAGTACCTGGAGCGGATTCAGACGATCCGGCACATCCACCGTCAGGTTGGCGGCTGTTAGCCAGTTATCACTTACGCCTGGTTTGGTGGCAAGCAGATCCGTCCGCACTTTAAAAAATCCGTCCCTTGGCATGATCTGTTGGCTCCAGAGGCCGGAGTTTTCGTTTCTTCCGATGAATGGTGCGCTGTAAGTATAGTCTTCATCCCCTTTTGGACCACTCATCGTCAGGTTATATCGTTGTAATTCAAACTGGGTGTTGATGTCTTTTGTGGCCAGGTAAATGAATTTACCGGCAAATAATCTAAGATTAACCCCTCCTTTCTTCCTAAAATTAAAGAAGTAGTTCCCGGTTACACTGAACCGCATAAATTCCTTGTTCAGTTCAGCAAGAAATTCACCGCGATAAGGATACAGCTTCCTGTAGTTGTTGATCACGGTCCTGAACTGAGTAATGTTATATCGGTTCTTTATCTTTTCAATGATCTCTTCATTATTCATAGGATCTTTCAGGTAATTGATCTGGTCTTCTGCAATCCGGAAGAAACGCAGCTGAACAAAACGTTCCATTGTACTTCTCGCATAGGGTTCCTTAAGCGTAAACTTAATGGAAGGAGCCAGCTTGCTGGTACCCAGGTTAAAGGTTTGGCTGGCAGAATCTTTAAACAGTTGCTGACTGAAACTTGCTGCGATAACTGCGGCTTCAATATGGGAAAATGTACCATTCGGATACCATTGATACGCAAAGCGGCTCCAGCCATTGAATCGTTTGCTCTTGAGGCCAAACATGGGCACCATTGCAAAATTGAAACGGGGTAAAGGCAATGAATAATTATGAATAGCAATGCCCGGCATAAATCCATTGAATGCATTGTACATTGCAATGGGCATTACAAAGATGGGCCTGCTGGTAAACGATTCCCTTAATTGATACAGCGGCACAATTTTTACTGGTCGCCTGGGTTCCGGATTGATATTCCCTTTTCTGCCGGGCATCTGAAATAAACTGTCTACATGGCTTCCGCCTGTGCTGCGAATAATCGACTCAAAATCTTCAGGGTAGGGGTGTTTAAATTTCCATTGATCATAATAGGTCTGCATGGCAGCGTCAAATTTCTCCTTACCCATCGTTGCCTCCAGCTTTTTCATCCAGAGTGCAGACTTGTTGTACGCAATCATGTTGTAGTTGCCAGCGGTAAGGGAGTCTGACGGTGTCATCATCGGCTGGTCCTTGTTCATCCTGACCTGGTTGCGCAGCAATAATTCCGGAAGACGAGGATCTGAAAACAGGGCATCGAAACCTCTTTTCCCCTGTTTGATCGGATACTTAAGCGCTTCATAGCGATAATCATAGAAAGTATTCATTCCCTCATCCATCCACGGGTATTTTCTTTCATTGCTTGCAAGAGTTGCCTGAAACCAGTTGTGACCCAGTTCATGAAAGATCAGTAAGTCGAGTTCCTTCGGTGACTCCACACCAGTAAGAAGGGTAATGGTAGGATATTCCATCCCGCCTTCAAATCCCTGCTGACCATCCACAACTGTAACGCTGGAATAGGGATATTCACCGATCCATGTAGAATGGTACAGGATCGCATCTTTCATAAAATTAATGGCATTGGCCCATGTCTCGAGGTTCTGTAAATGGAAGTAACACCTCAACTGAACCTCTTTGCCTGATGGCAGTATTACCGAGCCTTTCTGCAGGGTAAAAGTGGTGTCTGCAAACCAGGCAAAATCAACCGCATTTTCCTGTACATAAGTAAAAGTTTTGGTGGGCATCTTTTGCCAGTCCGTTACAGAAGCGGGTAATTTTTTCTTTGTACCGGGCTTTTGCTTCGGTGCTCTTTTCGGAATGTATAAAGCATCCTCCACAGCAAACTGTGGTTCACCTGTTGAAGCCACAACAAATTTCTCCGGAACGGTAATCGTTACATCGTATTTCCCGAAATCGGCATAGAATTCCCCTTGGTCCAGATAAGGCATGGGATGCCAGCCCTTCGCATCATAGACCGCAGCCTTGGGATACCATTGCGTGATCTGGTAGGTTTTTCCATTGTATCCTCCCCGTGAAAAATTGTATGGCAGCTTGACATGAAAGGGTGTAGTGATGATTACCGAGTCGCCAGGGGAGAGGGCAGAGGGCAGAAGGAGTTTTACAATGTCAATGTGCTCCGGATGGTCCTCGGTTTGCACGGGTTTGTCGTTGATGCGAAAGTCCAATCTGTTGATATAACCCCGCTGCTCATTGTCTGAAAAATAAAAATCTGTTCGTCCGTTTTCCAGCAGTTGATCACTGAACGCCGTTTTATCATTCTTGTACGCATTCGGCCAGAGATGAAACCAAATGAAGCGCAGGGTATCCGGGGAATGATTTACGTACACGATCCTTGCGTTGGCCTGCAAGCTGTTGTCCGTTGGATCCAGCTTAACATTCATCGTATAGTTTACTTCCTGTTGCCAGTATGCCTGTTGCGCTGTAACCGAAGTGGTAAAGCTGATCAACAAAAACAATATGATGATAAAAATTCGATTCATTGGGTTTTATTTTCCTTTTCCAAGCAGCACAATGCGAATGGTATGGATCATGATCTTAAAATCCAATGCCAGCGACAGGTTTTCCATGTATACGAGGTCATAAGTCATCCGTTCTGTCATCTGTTCCAGGTTTTCAGCGTAGCCAAATTTAACCATCCCCCAGCTGGTCAAACCGGGTTTTACTTTCAATAAGTGAATATAGTGCGGATGCGTCACAAGAATTTTATCGATATAAAATTTCCGTTCAGGCCTGGGTCCTACCAGACTCATATCCCCGATGAGGATGTTCCAGAACTGAGGAAGCTCGTCCAACCGCCATTTGCGCATCACTTTTCCCCATGGCGTAATTCT
>JBEISY010000393.1:0-2572 GCA_040375175.1 Chitinophagaceae bacterium | reverse complement strand
GGTCTTTGCCCATTTCGGGATACCCAGAGAGAATGGTGGGTGGCCACCCCATTTGCACATGCAGTTGATTGAGGATATCGAAGGACAATCGGGCGACTACCCCGGGGTATGCAGGTACTCTGAGAAGGGCCGCTATCTGGCCAACTGTCCCGATCCGGATTTGGTCTGCCGCCTGTACCAGTATATTTAAACTATGCTTGGAGAGCGTTGAGCCACACCGTACTTTTACAACATGTCCAATGAGCATTTAAATAAGGATAAAGAGGGGTTGAGCCTGATGGACCGGGAGTTTGAAAATCACATCAGACCATCGGCGATCAGTGATTTTTCCGGTCAACAAAAGATCATCGATAACCTTAAGATTTTCATCCAGGCAGCAAAGATGCGGGATGAGCCTTTGGATCATATTTTATTTCATGGCCCTCCCGGTTTGGGGAAAACAACGCTTTCAAGGATAGTGGCTAACGAAATGGGGGTGAGCATTAAAGAAACCTCGGGACCCGTCATTGAAAAACCTGGCGACCTTGCCGGCTTGCTGACCAACCTGCAGCGGAACGATGTATTGTTTATTGATGAGATCCATCGGCTGACAACAGTGGTAGAAGAGTACCTGTATGCGGCGATGGAAGATTTCCGGATAGACATTATGATTGAATCGGGACCTAATGCACGGAGTGTGCAGATCAACCTAAGTCCGTTTACGCTCATTGGCGCTACTACAAGAAGTGGATTATTGACCGCTCCCTTGTTGTCAAGGTTTGCGATCAAATCCAGGCTTGAATATTATTCAGCAGAAACCCTGAAGACTATCGTACAGAGATCTTCAGGCATACTAGGTGTTCCCATCACAGCGGATGCTGCGGCCGAGATCGCGAGAAGGAGCAGGGCAACGCCGAGGATCGCCAACGGATTGTTGCGAAGGGTAAGGGATTTTGCACAGGTGTTGCGCAACGGGAGCATTGATCTGGGCATCACCCAACACGCCCTTAAAGCACTGAGTGTGGATGAGTACGGTCTGGATGAAATGGACAACAGGATCCTGCTGGCCATCATCGATAAATTCAAGGGAGGTCCGGTAGGCCTTTCAACCATTGCCACGGCGGTAGGGGAAGAACCCGGAACGATAGAGGAGGTGTATGAGCCATTTCTGATCCAGGAAGGATTTCTAATGAGAACCCCACGCGGAAGGGAAGTCACTGGCAAAGCTTATGAGCATTTGGGGAAGTATCCGGGTACCAAGGGAGATGCTTTGTTGTTTAGTTAGTCACTGAGTTTCATGCTGAATAGACTTCAGACATATTTGATTTGCGTGTGCATGCTGATGCCCTTTATCATGAAGGCGCAGTACTATAACCTTGCTTTTAGAAACTATAGCAGTGCCAATGGATTGTCTCAGAGTGAGGTGAACTGTGTGTACCGGGACAGGCTTGGTTTCATCTGGGTAGGGACAGAATTTGGGCTTACCCGTTATGATGGCAGGGAATTCTCTACGTACTACCATAAGGTCAATGATTCAACCAGTCTGGGCGAGAATTCAATCAAGGATATTACGGAAGACAATGATGGCGCCATATGGCTTGCCATCGGTGCCAGTGGCGTAAGTAAGATGGAAATGGTGACCAAGAAGTTTGTCAACTATAAACCAAACAAAGAAGGTACCAGCGTGCTTAGTGATAACGCCACAAGTATTCTGGCAGACGGTTCTAACCGCGTGTGGGTAGGACTGAGCGATGGTGTTTCAGTTTATGATAATAGCAAGCGCCGGTTTTTCAATCTTCGCACTTTCCCGGGTACAAATGATACCCTTTCCGTGAACGGACTACAACTGGATGGGAATGGAAGGGTTTGGCTGGCTTCTGGTACAGGACTGTATTTTTCTGATGGAGGTCTTGGGTCCCTTCGGCGGGTAAGGAGTAATAAAGATTTGAAGAACATCAATGCTGTTCAATTTGATAAACAAGGTGTTGGTTGGCTAGCTACGGATCATGGATTGTACAGTTTCATTTTGGTCACCAAAGACAGCATCGCTTTTTCCAAACCTACTTTTCTGAGTACCAACGAGAAACTGCACGATATCGAATTTGACGCTAAGTCGAATCTCTGGATTTCCAGCCTTACCCGGGGATTACGCATTTACTATCCCAAGTCAGGATTTATTGATCAACTCAAGGAAGACTTCAGTTCGTCGCGTGGTTTAACCAGCAACAGGATTCACGATCTGTATTTTGATGGAAATGGTGGCATGTGGGTAAGTGGAGAGAACGGGGTGCAGAGTTTCCACGATGATGCACAACGGTTTAACACCTATCCCGGCTTGACGCCAACGGCGGAACGGGTAAGGGGTTCAACCATGTATGGCGTGTTTGCAAAAAAAGACCTGATCATTTTGGCCACGTCCGGAGGAGTGATCGTCTTCAACCGAAGATCCGGGACCTATCTTCCACTGGAAGAGAATCACAACCTGAGCGGACAATCCATTCGTTTTCGGGACGTGAATGAAGAAGCTCCCGGCCGATGGTGGATTACCTCTGATGCGGGCATATTTGAATTACAGGAAAGAAATGGGAAGTAT
>JBEISY010000367.1:0-2873 GCA_040375175.1 Chitinophagaceae bacterium | reverse complement strand
ATTTCCACAAACCCAAAGCCCTTACTTCTGCCGGTTACCTTGTCGTTAATAATTTTTGCAGTGGTCACGGTGCCGTACTGAGAAAACAGGTTAAAGAGGTCATCGTTACCCATGTTGAAGTTCATGTTACCTACATAAATGTTCATGTCCAAAAGTTGAATTACTGAAAAATGTAGAACGATTAGAATGATGTTGCGCGGAAGCCTTTTAGGTAACGTCAAATCATGAACTCTAACTGCTCTCCTATAAATATAAAAGGTTTTCTTTGAATTTTTTAGTCTTTGCCCGCTTATTTCCGTGCCATAATCATCGCTCCCAGTTTCTCGTCACGCTTGTAGATATCGTCCCTGAAATTCAGTTTTCCCTGACTGTCTACAAAAGCAGTGAAATAAATGATATAAACGGGGATGGTTGGATTCAGGGTAACATATTGCTCCCTGCCGCTATTCATGGCAGTTTTAATTTTCTCCGGCGGCCAGTTTTTATCATTCCGAAGCAGGTATTCTGCCAGCCTGGCGGGCTCTGAAACCCTGATACAGCCATGACTGAACGCCCTTTTATCTTCATTAAAAAGGGATTTGGATGGCGTATCATGCAGGTAGATATTATAGCTGTTCGGGAAAAGGAATTTCACAAGACCAAGCGAATTATTGCCTCCCGGCTTCTGCCTGACCTGCCCATTGTTCCATTCCATATTATGATTAGCGAGGTAGTTTTTATTCCTGTTCATGCCCGGGATGATCTCCTTTTGGATGATACTGGGCGGCACGTTCCAATATGGCGACAATACAACATGTTTCATATCCCCTTTAAAGATCACTGTTTTGTTGGTCTCCTTGCCCACCACCACATTGCAGCTCCAGTTCAGTTTATTGTTTTCATAAACCAGTAATTTGAACTGCGGGATGTTTACGACGAGGTAGTTGCTTCCCGTTTCATTGGGCAACCATCGGCAACGTTCCATATTTACGAGGATCTGTTCAATGCGTTTCGACAATGGTTCAGACATTTCCTTGAGTACGCCAGGACCTGCCACGCCATCTTCTCCCAGACCATATCTGCCTTGAAAACTCTTGATCCCATAGAACAATACAGAATCGAAAACAGGACTTTGGTTGTCTTCTTTGATATCACCACTCAGTAAAAGTTTTTTGCGGATTGCTGCGATCACGGATGAAGAATCCCCATACTGGTATTTTTTCCTGTCTGGTTTGATCGTCACCCACTGCTTGTTTTTCTCAACGTTATGGAGCGCCTTCAGTTTATCCCGCAAAAGGAAGTATTGTGGAAAGATGAGTTCGTCTGGCTTCACGAGTTTTCCGGTAAGCATCGAGTCTAACAGTGATGCATAGTCGATTTTCTTTCTCGGCAAATACCACTCCAGGGATTTGGTATCGTTTTCCGGGATACCTGTAAGCACCTTCCTCGCATAGAAAAGATATTGACCGGTGAGCATCAGATCACGATAAGGATCAGGTGTTGCACTACCATCCTCAATCATTTTCGTGTATTCTGCCTTGTAAGGAATTTCTGCCTGGATGCCATTGTCCTGGAGGGCGTTGATCTGGTTGTAAAGGATAGACGACTGTTCAATCAGGCCCTGGTTGTTTTGCCATGCGTACGCAAACTGACGAGGTGAATAGAACTTCCTGAAGTCAGCTTTGTAAGAAGAAAAGGACGGATACCTAACCAGGAAACTGTCTAGCCGGGTACTGTCGAACCGCAGCTGCGTCTGGTCACTAAACCTGCCGGCAATATCCGAGGGCACGATGGTATCAATGACCTGCAGAGGTTTAGCGGGTTTTGCTGTTTCCCCTTTTGGGCTGTTGTTGCAAGCCGCGAGGCTGCTGCTGATGACGATGGAAAAGAAAAGTAGCCGTTTCATATTCTGAAAATACTCAAATAATCATTGCCGCATTGACACATTTTCAAATTGACACATTAAAAAAAGGCTGCCCTCGGGCAGCCTTTTTAACAATTATGTCTGAAGCTTATTCAGCTACTACTTCCAGTTCCAGTTCAGTCTCATGACCGTGACCGAAATCAACCTTGGCTTTGAAATTGCCCAGTTCCTTGATTTCGTCAATGATGTGGATCTTCCTGCGGTCAATCTCATAACCTTTCTGGTCACGGATGGCGCGGGAGATCTGCACGCTGGTAACGGAGCCGAAGATCTTTCCGGATGTGCCCACTTTAGCGCCTACTTTAACGGCGCCTTCTTTCAGTTTGGCGATCACCTGGTTGATCTCAGCAAGCATTGCCGCTTCTTTCTTCTGTTGTTGCTTCACCCTTTCATTCAGCTGCTGCATGTTGGAAGGAGAAGCTTCAACAGCCATCTTGCGGGGGATCAGGAAGTTCCTGGCATAACCGTTCTTCACGGATACCACTTCATTGACACCACCGAGGTTGTTCACGTCCTGTATTAATATCACTTGCATGGCTTCCTCCTTACTTTAACAGGTCAGTTACATACGGCAATATTGCCATTTGGCGTGCACGCTTCACCGCTTCGGATACTTTACGCTGGTACTTCAAAGAATTACCGGTAAGGCGACGGGGAAGGAGTTTACCCTGGTCATTCAGGAACTTTTTCAGGAACTCTGCGTCCTTGTAGTCGATATACCTGATACCATACTTCTTGAAGCGGCAGAATTTCTTCTTAGGCTTCTCGGTTTTGATCGCGGTCAGGTACTTGATCTCATTTGCTTTTGCCATGGTATTAACCCTCCACTGCTTTTTCTACACCTGTTGATACGCCACTTCTCTTTTTCAGGTTATACTCGACGGCGTACTTATCGAGTTTAATCACCTGGTGACGAAGTACTTGTTCGTCACGCAGAAGCTGAATCTTCAGCTTCTCATTAATGTCGGAT
>JBEISY010000466.1:0-1899 GCA_040375175.1 Chitinophagaceae bacterium | reverse complement strand
TCCCTTTATCTTCTCCCTTTTCACAAAGGCCCTTTATGGAATTTCAACCCATTGCACTCTCACTATAAACTACTGCAATGGCTTCATTAGAAACTAACCAAAAGAAGAGTAAATACTTTGCGCGCAGCGTTAACGTTGACATGACGCCGATGGTGGACCTCGGATTTCTGCTGATAACGTTCTTCATATTCACGACCAGTATGATGAAAGATCAAGCGATGAAATATAATACGCCCGTTCCTGACCTGAATAATCCGATGTTGGTAAAATGTACAAAAACCATCACTATTCAACCCGGTGATGATGGTAAGGTAAAATGGATCGATTGTGTTGACGGTGTTGAACAGGCACCCTTATTCCTGCACCTTTATGCCGGCCATGAACTCCGGACCAGACTGCTGGCTAAACGAGAGCAGATCAAATCCATCTTCGGCGATCCCCATGATCTTTTTGTGATTGTTAAGCCAGACAGCACCTGTTCCTACCAGACCTTTATTGATGTCATGGACGAGTTGATGATCACGGATGTGACCAGGTATAGTGTTCCTGAGTAGGCAATGCCCAACGCTTATTTTTCTCTGTCCATCCAACGCTTCACACTAACTTTACGTAATATTGTTTTCATAATTATATGAATCAGAATCAAGATATTACGGGTACGGGTTTCCTGCAGGGGCTTAAAAAAATTTTATTCAACGATGCAACCCCGGAAACTAGCCAGTCGCCACAAACTTCAACCGTTCATCACCAGGAAGCAACGGTTTCAGCGGCAGTAACTACTACAGAATATGACGGTAACATGATAAAAGCGGATATCCGTCAAAAGATCCTTCAACTGCTGGACGCCAGGAATAAACAAGGCATTGACTTCCTGGAAGTATGGCGTGCAGCACAGGATATGGGCGGTGTATCGGCAACAAATGTGAAGATGGCATTCACTTCTTTGAAGCATGCGGATCCACAGCTCAACAAAGATCGACTTGTTCAAACTGCCACCGCGTATATCACGGAACTCGAAACGGCATTTGCACAGGAATCGGCTAAACGCGAAGCGGAGAGGCAGGCACTGATGCAGCAAAGAGCCCAGGTACAGGCTTCTCTGCAGAACACCATCGCAGATCTGGAGAAGCAGATCGCGTTGCTTGAACAAACCCTTGAGGCAAGGAAGAAAGAATGGCAGCAGCTGCAAAAAGATCATGATCCAAGCCTCGATAGCCTGGATGCGAAGATCCGGTTTGGCAGGGAAGCCATGAATAGTGTAGTGCATGAGATCAAACAAGTAGTCACCATCATTCAGCAGGAATTAAACTAACATACATGAGCAACAACAACACGTCACTAGCCGTGATTCCGGCCGAGCTTAAGAATCAATTGCCCATTTTTCAGGTACTGGGGGAAAATATTCCTGCCGCAAGCACCCCAACGGTGCAGGGTAAGCGCGGTTTTTCAAAGTTCATTTATTGGGCATTGATCGCCGGGGGCGGATACCTTTTCTTCCGCAACATTGATTCGCTTTTGGCCTTCGCGCAGAAATCGGTTTTGTTCATTGCCTTTACCATCGTTTTACTGGTGCTGCTTTTGTTGATGCCTAAGATTGTGAATCTGCTGCATCGCGCAGGAACCATGTTACTGTTTAAAAGCGAGAAGCAACTGGTGCGCAGTAATCCGATCACGGCACTTGAGCTGCTGTTGCGGGAATCAAAAGATACCCTGAAACGCGTAAAGGAAAAGATCACGCATGTTGACGGGGTGCGTATCGATATGATCCAAAGTGGAACGCAATCTCAGCAGACCGCAGAACAGAAGTATGCATTTGTCAAGAAGCTGACAGCCGACGCATCAGACAGGGAGAGTCGTGGTGCAGAAGCTACGCAGCAGGGGGAAATCGAGAAAGCAAAT
>JBEISY010000189.1:0-4642 GCA_040375175.1 Chitinophagaceae bacterium | reverse complement strand
GATGAATGGAGCCAATATAATTCAACCTGTGACTTCCAATGATTGCAGGTTTCTTCCAAATAAATGCGGTATTAATTCTGGATAAAGCTTCATCTACCCAGTCTCGATCAGGTTCCAGTGATGGTTCAAAAAATACATTCCGCACCGTATAAATCATTCCATTTTTCTGCTGCCCCGTATAATGCCGCACCATGGAGTGACCACCTTGGCCATCGGGTTTGATCTGATTAAATATTCCCTGCATCACTTTTACACCCAAAGGCCTCAGGGCTTGTTCTACGGTATCATCCCAGATATAACAATTCGCAATAAATGTTTTAGATGGATATCCTACCAGGTCAATAAAAAGCTGATGTCCCGTAACAAGTGTTTCTACTTTCGCAACTCGTTCCGCTTCATTGCAATGATCAAGGCCTTCCATATATCCGAATCGCATCTTGCCAGGGACTGAACTTATGCTCAACATATTCAGGTCAAAAGCTTTCCTGAGATTTACATCACCAGAAAAGAGATCAGACATCCAGCGTTTTATATGGAGATGTTCCCTGCCATGAAACTGTGGCACAAAAATATGTTCTTCCATTCCCTGCTTCCACAACCTGAATACCTGTTGCCTGCCCTCATACTTTTGCAGCGTTTCAGTAAAGCGTTCATAAAAGTATTCATTGAACCCAGACTTTTTGATCCGTTCAAAATCTGGATTTGCCATCACTGCGTTTGCGGTCAAGACGGCGTGACGCCCATGCTGATCCCTCACCGATCTAAGCAGGTCAAATAATGACATAAGATCCTGATCGGATTCAAGTGCATCAAACTTCATGTATGGGTCTGACTCAGGATGACATCCATCAGCCTGAAGTTTACTATAGACTGACTTTGATGGCATTCTAATGCTTCCCCAATCATCAGACTCAATAACCACCAATTTTCGATCAGTCCGAAATCCTCTTACATTTATGAGATTTCTGGCGATATTCCGTTTGACACTCATCATTTACTTTCAATCAATTCTCCCAAGCGGGAAGATGTTACAAATTCCACCTCGGGCCATTGTTTGCAAATCCTACTTAACAATTGATCAAGTGCTTTTAACCCTTGCGTCCTGTTGCCAGGATTAAGCGCACCGGTATAGTTGACGCGATGACTACTGATAACAGCTGGCTTACTCCATCGAAATGCGATATCCATTTCTTTAAGGCAACTATCCACCCAGTCTTTTCCGCCAATATTGGGTTCAAAAACACAATTTCTGGTAATATAGTGCTGCCCATATTTATTCTTCTGCCCCATATAATGGAAACACAGCCTTGTTTTCCCTTCACCAAGTACTTCACGTTGAATCTTAGGGGAGGAAAGGTAGCATACACCGGCTGATGCACTTGCTTTATCGAGGGTATTGTTATAAGGCCCATTGGGAGGTACAAAAAACGTTGCCTTATATCCAAAAAGCCTCTCAAATAGCATTAAACCGGAGGTGATCGCTTCTTCCTGAACCGGCAGGTCACTTATGTATTCCAGATCAAACGCAGCCTGATATCTAAGTCCATGCCTGTGTTGATTATTGAAACCCCAGCAGCCATGATCAAATGCAATTCTCACTTCTTTATCGCCTGCCTGCAATGCCCTCATCCAGGCTGCAACATTCAAATGTTCCCTGCCATGAAACTGTGGAACGAATAAACTTTTTGCAAGTCCCTCCTTCCACATCGCAAATGCACCGCTATGCCCATATCTATCGAGTGTAGCTGGAAACGGTTCATAGTAGTAGCTGGAAAAATCGTTTTTCCTGATTTTCTCGAAATCGGGATTGGCGACAACTGCTACGGCGGTAATCACAGGATTAGCACCACTTCGATCCACATATTTACTCAACACCTCAAATAGACCAACAAAATCATCTTTTGTTGCAAGGGTATCATTCTGGTTATAACGTCCAAAATCTTCAGAATCCATATCCAGTCCAGCATCGCTCATCGCTTTACATGCAGCAAGGGAAGGCATCCGAACACTCCCCCAATCGTCAGACTCAATTACAACAATTCTTTTTTGAGTACACCATCCTGGCATATTGGAAAGGTTCTTACTCAGACTTACAGCAAGACTACTAAGTGCACTCATTATTTATCATTTATACGAAAACAAAATTCTGCCAAACGCTTTCCAAGGATGGTGAAGTCAAACTCTTTTTCGGCAACTTCACGTCCGGCAGCGCCCAAGCGCTTGCTAAGCGAAACATCGTTAAGTAATTTTTGCATTGCGCTCCGGATCTGTGGAACATTACCTGGTTCAACGATCAATGCAGTTTCCCCGTCACGCATATATATTCCCATATCGCCAACCCGGGTAGTAATGACTGGTCTCTCTAGAGCCAGGTACTCTCCTAGCTTTGTAGGGAAATTATTTCTATTCTGTTCATTATCTGGCTTTGGAAGCACAAGAAAAAGGCAGTTCTTCTGCAGGGTTTTCAACTTGTCTCCAAAAACCAAACCCAGAAAGTGTACATTGGCCTCAATTCCGTTGGCGCGGATCACTTCATTGATCTCGTTCCATAAGCCAGCAGGTGCATTTTTACTTCCACCAAGGTAGAAATGTATCTTTCCCCCCTGTTCCTTACAAACCTCCGCAAACGCTTTGAAAATATCTACAATACCATCTTTCTGCTGACTCAAAGCTCCAGTATGGATGATGTAAGGATGGGGCGGAATCTCGTCTTCGAGTTCTTGGAATCTCTCTTTAGTATCAATAATGATCGGCAACTTAACCACTTTTGCAGCAGGTTTTTTCTGCTTCTCAATAAACTTCTCGAGGGGATCAGAAATCACTACAAAACCATCAAAAGACTTCATGGACCATTTTGTTAGCATTAGACCGATTGACTTCAACGGTTTAAACTCCAACAATCTGCTCGTATAAACAGTCCCTGGCTTCTCATTCAATTCATACAATAACTTACGGTGCTTACCGCCGTACCACACGCCTAAAAGCCAATATGTAAACCAGTTGAATCCATCTACAAGGATAACATCTGACGCTTTCAACATCTGATCGTGCTCTTTTTTAACCTGAAAGGGAATCAAAAATGGTGACAGGTAATTTGATATTGCAGACATAGCTGGGCGGTACGAAGTAATGATTTTTGCATCAACACCAGATGCTCTAAGCCCTCGTTCATAAAGACCAAGTCTTTTAGACATAGGTCCTGGGCTTGGGTGTACACCATTGTATAAAATAGTAACTTTCATTTTGTACGGAAATATTTCGATGCTTACACAATTGAGCGAATCACTTTACAGGGGTTGCCGGCTGCAATCACATTGGGTGGTATATCTCTTGTCACAATACTTCCAGCACCAATAAGGCTATTTGCACCAATGATGACCCCTTTCATTACGGTAACATTGACACCCAGCCAAACATTATCCCCTATCACAATCGGCTTTGGTGCAGAAGACCTGGGATCTTCAGGATGCCAGTCTCCATCCGTAATCAATGTATTGGCTCCACACTTTACATGATCTCCAATGATGATGGAAGAAAAACATCCAATGACCGTTCCACTGAAACCACAGTTATCCCCGATCAGTATACGGGCATTGGCCGACAGTGCAGAAATGATACAAGGTCTGTTTACACCAATCAAGTTAGATGTGTGCGCAGATCGAAAACAATTGTTCTTTCCGATCCTGATCACGCCCGTCCGAGACCGCTTAAATGTAGGTAATCCGTAAAAAGAGGATCCACCACCTATAGCAATCCCCCGGCATGTTGCTGTAACCATGACACAGGCTGTACAGAAGAATGAATTCATTCTCCAGAGAACCACATCTGCTACATTAAACAAAGCATTTATGATCATCTTCATGATTTCTGAAGTATTTTCAGATATGTATTGTACACCTGCTGCATACACTTAACCGGATCATGTTTTACACGGGCACGCTCTGCTGCTTTCCTGCCCATTTCTACCCCCCTTTCCCGATCTTTGGCCAACTCTGCAATGGTGCCGGCAAGTGCCCAAGGATCCCTAATCTGTACCAAAAGTCCTTCCACGCCATCTGTGATCACAGACATCGTCCCTCCCCCGGCGGTAGCTATACAGGGCAACCCCATGAGCATAGCTTCACAAAGACTATTGGCACTGTTCTCCACAAATGAAGGGTGAACGTAAATATCAGCCAGCATCAATTCATCCGCCAGCACATCAGCAGGAATCGTTCCCAATAGCGTCAACGCTGAAGAGGGATACTGTTTACCGTACATTCTTTTAGCGATCCTTACCATATCACTGGTATCGTCAACACCCGCTACTTTCCATTCAATGTTCAGTCCGGCTTCCTGAAGTACAGGAATAGTCTCTACTATTGTGGAAAACCCTTTAATCGGGTTATCGCTTATTGTTGTGTGCAAAACCAGTTTTTCCCTTCCTGGAATGGGCTTCCAGTGCTTGTATCGCCCATAAAAAACATCTCTCAAAATATCATCGCCCACGTAGTACTGGCAATCTGGAGAGAGTGCCGTACAAACTCTTCGATCCCAATCCGTTCTGCCAATATAGATCTTGTACGTCTTCATGGACTCCAGTTCCCGTTTGGCCATCAACTCAAAGACTTTAAAAGACTGCATTGGTGTAAACGACAACAGT
>JBEISY010000342.1:0-3068 GCA_040375175.1 Chitinophagaceae bacterium | reverse complement strand
TTGCTGGTGCTGATCCTGACCTTATTGGCAAAACAGAAACAGCCGGAAATTGCAGTAGATATCTACGCCAAGCGGAAAACAGCTATCGCCTGCTTCCCCGAGCGCAGCAGGAGTCTGGTGATTGATGGCATCGGCCTCCTTCCTGGTTCCGGCAAACACCACTGGCAGGTGAGCAGTAACGACAGTGCCCAAATCTATTTCGATCAGGGCATAAACATGTACTATTCCTTCCATATCATAGAAGCACTTGCATCTTTTGTAAAGGCCCAACAGTTTGACCCGGAAAATGCCATGCTGCATTGGGGTGAAGCGCTGACTTACAGCCCCAATATCAACGATGTAGGATATATCCAGCCGGAAGACGCGATGAAAGCTGTTCAAAAAGCAAACGCCCTAGCCAGTCAAAGGAGTACCATCGAAAAAGATTTTATAACGGCTATGCATACCCGATTTTCTGCGGATCCTTCTATCAGCAGGGAGCGGTTAAATGTTGATTATAAGGATGCGATGGCTGCAATGGCAGCCAAATACCCTACCAACGCCGAGGTCCTCGCCTTATATGCCGATGCGATGATGATCCTACATCCCTGGGATCTCTACCATGGGGACGGCAAGCCCAAGGCATGGACGCCCGCACTGGTTGAAGTGCTTGAAAAAGGATTGTCGATCGATACGGACCATCCCGGCCTGAATCATTACTACATTCATGCGATAGAAGGATCGGCCAATCCCGGAAGAGCGATCCGGAGTGCAGATAAGTTAGACGGGATCGTTCCGGGAGCGGCGCATATGGTGCATATGCCTTCCCATATTTATATCAGGACGGGGAATTATGCAAGGGGGATTACGGTGAATGAAGCTGCGTTGAAAGGGTACAAAAACTATCTGGCGATCTATCCTAAGGTTGCCGCGGGCGACTTCCTTTACCAGGTACACAATACCCATATGATGGCAGCCTGTGCCATCATGAATGGAAACATGGCCAAGGCCATTCAGGTGTCCAACGATTGTGTGGCGCAGGTGCCTGAAGAGTATCATCATATGGATGGACCGATGGCAGAGTTCATGCAATATGCCAGTGCAACACCCATTTTTGCAAAAATTCGATATGGCCAATGGGATCAATTACTTGCTTCCCAAACCATTGCAGACAGCAGCCTGTATCTTCGTATACTCCACGCATTTGGTCGCGGTTTTGCCCATGCGCGCCAGGGCCGGATCGCCTCGGCTGAAGCAGAACTCGCAAGCCTTACTTACATCATGGAAAACAATCCCAAGCTGAAGGAAAAGGCATTTAATTCAGCCTACGATGGCGCCAATGTGGCCAAACACATGCTGGGCGGCGTGATTGCCGAACTGAAAAAAGACTATGAACATGCGGGTATCTTATTGCGACAGGCCGCAGAATTAGAGGAAGGAATGGTGTACAATGAGCCGCGCGACTGGATCCTTCCGCCCCTGCCCTATCTCGGCAATGTTTTGTTGAAAGGCAATCAGTTCATGGAGGCCGAGAAGGTTTTCCGCAAAGACCTCGCCTTTAATCCCAATAATCTTTGGAGCCTACGGGGCCTGATGCTGGCCCAGTTGTACCAGGGAAGAAAGTCCGAAGCCAATAAAACCAGTAAAGTACTGGCCGCTGCTATGGTCTATAGTGATTTTGGGAAACTGGAAGGAGCGGTTTTTTGAAATTTGCCTTATCTTTGCCTTACAAACTTACCCAAATGGACAAACGCATACATACCCTCATTTTCATCTATGTAATCTATCTGGCTATTGCATTAACGATGGTGTTCTTTACTACGGGGCAAAAAATGCTGACGATGATGTTGTTTGGCGGCGGCGGTGCCTTGATCCTGCTGATCTATTATTTCGTATGGCAGCAGTCGAGAGTGAAGGAATAGTCTGAAAAATATGCAGGTATAAAAAAAAGAGGATCAATTACGATCCTCTTTTTCTTTCACACCTTCATACTAAACCAGTTTCCATCCATCGCGGTACTCACGCTTCACCCACTGGTTGGCCTCGTCAAAGTTGGTCACTTTGAGGTTCTTGGCATCCCAGAGTAGTTTCTTCCGGCCCTGCCACTTATCACCCCATCCAGTCAGTTTAGGATTCTTCAGCTGGAAGGCACGCAGCGCCAGGTTTCCGATCAATATACTTTCTGTAAATGGTCCTGCATAATCAAAGGGAGATGAGGTAAATCCTTTCCCATATCCATCGATACAAGCATTCACCCACTGCACATAGTGCCCTTCGGGTACGCGCTTGATGGTTTCTTTAGGCATGGTATCCTTCATCCTGGATGAAGGCAGCAAACGTGGATTTGCACCATAGCAATCTGCCAGCAGTTTGCCCTTGGTACCATGGAACAACACACCGCCATCCCAGTTTCCAAACGGCTCTTCCGGCGCCAATTCATCAGGACGCTGCGGCAAGAGACCGCCATCGTACCAAGACACCTTGATGGTGCCCTTTCCGTCTGTGCGCGGATAGGTCAGGTGAATAATGGACGATGCGGGGCATGAATCCGGATTCTGGGTATCATCCCACATCTTGGCCCAAAGCGTGGCCATGCTCGCCTCTACAGAAGAGGGATAAAGGATGGGTGCGCAACGGAACACGGGGTCCATGATATGGCAGGCCATATCACCCAATGAGCCCGTACCAAATGCCCACCATCCGCGCCAATTAAAGGGCAGATAGGCCGGGTTATAATCCATTTTCTTTGCAGGTCCGAGCCAGAGATCCCAGTCGAGTTCTTTCGGCACCTCATGCTGCCCTGTTGGCGTAGGCAAACCCTGTGGCCAAACCGGACGGTTGGTCCAGCAATCAATATTCGTGATATCGCCGATCAGGCCGGCATCGATCAATTCCTTGGTTCTGCGAACGCCATCTCCGGAACCGCCCTGGTTACCCATCTGCGTAACCACTTTATATTTTTTAGCGGCTTCTGTGAGCACACGGGCCTCATAGATATCATGCGTCAATGGTTTCTGTACATACACATGCTTGCCCAGCTGCATGGCTGGAAGTGCGGCTACAGCGTGCGTACTGTCTGGGGTAGATAC
>JBEISY010000171.1:0-4929 GCA_040375175.1 Chitinophagaceae bacterium | reverse complement strand
TGATCACGAGAATGGCTTTGGGCCAGTCTCCCGATATACTAATGTAAAATGCCATCTGTCCAAGGGATAAAATTTTCCCTTTGGTATAGCCGGTTTTCTCAGAAATTGCCTTGGCCTGGTTCGACCAATACATGATTTGTGCCGAGTCCATTTTCTGCAAATTCATCTGCGCGAGTAAAATCATGGATTCAACTTTCTGGCTGTCGTCAGGCAAAGCCGGAAGTTTTTTGAGGATACTATCTACGGCCTGTTGGTTGTATGCAAGCGGTTGTGCCCGGGTGAGTAGACAGCAGATGGCCAGGATGCATGTGAATGCTATGCGTTTTAAGGGGAAAAGCATTGCATAAGATAGTTATTTTAGTTCGCAGTTCGCAGGGCGCAAAGTGCGCAGCTAAACCCTACTGCGAACTATGCGACCTCCGCGAACTGCGAACTACGCTTTCAGACTATTCACCGGATTGGCACTTGCCGCTCTGCCAGACTGCAGCGCCACCGAAACAAATGCAATCGCCGTAGCCACCACGGCCGCCAGCAAAAACATCCAAGCGCCAATATTTGTACGGTACGCAAAATCATTCAGCCATTCACGTCCCGCCCACCAGGCCAGTGGCATCGCAATCAGCATGCCTATCGAAACCAACAAAAGGAACTCTTTTGAGATCAGCATCACGATCTGCGCGCGGGTGGCACCCAGCACTTTTCGGATGCCGATCTCCTTGGTGCGTTGCACGGTCACAAAAGCGGAGAGCGCAAACAATCCGAGACAGGCGAGGAGAATGGCCATGCCCGCAAACAAGGAAAATACTTTCGCGGTTTTTTGCTCTGCGGTATACAATGCATTAAAGTCTTCATCCAGGAAACGATATTCAAAGGGCCGATGCTGGATCCGTGACCGCCAGGTCTTCTCCATGGTGCCGATGGTTTGCGCAATGCCCGCGCGGTTCACTTTCACAAAAATCTGCTGTACCATATTGGGTTCAAGGAAGATCACGAGTGGACCGATGGGCTGGTGCAAAGACGCAAAATGAAAATCTTTCACCACGCCTTTCACCGCTGTTTCATTGAGGATGAAACTCGCTTTGTAGTTTGCACCATCGTTAGCCGTATCCATCTCCAACAGATCTGCCTTGATGAAATCCCTGCCCGCGAGCAATTGCATGCCCAGGGTTTTCACAAAATCCAACTCCGCAGGACTCGCGTTAATCGATATATTCTTCTTTCCCATCGCGGTATTGGCGTTGAGTTCATCGGACCATTTCACGAAGCTCGGACTCTCATAGGCCGCTGTAACTGAATTGATTCCGGGAATTTGCAGCAGTGCTGTCTTCATTTCTTCAAATCCGCACCGGCGCGGAAATCAGCCGGAAGGATCATCACACCCTCTTTATCATAACCCAGTTCCTTGTTTTGGATGTATGATAATTGCGAGGTCACGATGATGGTGGCCACAATGAGAAATACGGCGATAACAAATTGGAGTACAATCATTCCCTTGCGTAAGAAGCCTCCCGAAGCGCTGATGCGGATACCGGATTTCAATACTTCGTTCATCTTGTTGCCAGAAAGAATGAAGGCCGGATATGCGCCTGCCAACAGGCTGATGCTCAACACCAATAGGATCATGAAGCCGATGGCCTGCGGAGAAAAAAGATCGCGGAATGAAATCGCTGTTCCCGCAACGTTGTTGAATGCGGGCATCAGCAACCAAGTAGCGATGATGCCCAGCACAAGACTGATCAGTGTGAGGATGAAAGATTCACCCAGGAAGCGCGTGCGTAACTGACGCTGATTGGCACCCAATACTTTTCTAATGCCTACTTCGGTGCCGCGGGTAGACGACATCGCGGTGGCGAGGTTGGCATAGTTCACGCCGGCGATGAAGAGGATGAGTAAGGCGATGATACCCAGCACATAGATATACATGATGTTGCCGCTGGGTTCCAGTCCATCCAGTGTGGAATACAAATGCACGCGGGTGAGTGGCTCCAGCTTGTGCGTCAGGTAGCCTTCACCGTTAGAGAAGACGGTTTTCGACACTTCTTTCAGGTATGCGGTGACCTGTGATTGCAGCGGCTTGATCTGCTCCGTATTTTACAGGAGCAGGTAAGTAACATAATTGGCTGTAAACCACTGCTCTTCTTGTTTGGCAGCGCCGAGGGTGAAGAAAGGCATCGCCTTCCAGCAGTGGGAACGAGAAGATCCGGAAGAAGGCGGAGTCTGCGAAGAGGACATTGTCCTCGGTGAATTTTTTCTCGCCATTGGCAACAACCCGTGTGCCGATGATGGTGCGGGTAAAGGCTTCAACGGCCGGGAACTTCCTCGCGAACTCGGGACCCACCTTGGTACCCGTAACGGCGGCTTCCTGTTTTTCCGATCCCTCGCCATACTCCATTGTCACCCGCACGATCCGCTCAGCATTCTGGTGGAATTTGTCGTAATGCGTTTCCTGCCAGATATACAATCCAATCAGCAGGCAGGCGGTGATGCCCAGGGTAAGTCCAACGATATTGATGGCTGCGTAGGTTTTGTTCCGGCGCAGGCTTCTGAGCGCGACGAGCAGGTAGTTTTTAAGCATGCCGGGTGGTTGTGTCTTAAATATAGACGTTCTGGCCTGTAGAAAGTTACAGGCTATTGTTAAAGTAAGAAGATGAAGGGAGAAGTGCGAAGCCCTGTCTTTGCACGTCTCCCTTACAGATCTCCACTGTTCTTACTTTCTTTGAAACGAGCACAAATTTTTTGGACAATTTGTTCCATTTTAAGTTAACTTTGTAGTGTGGAGCAGATTCGTGAGTTGGTCTTTTTTAAGCATTACTTCCATGATTTCTTTGAGAGTCTCAATGAAAAAGTGCAGGAGAAAATTGACTATGTCCTTTACCTGGTAACGCATTCAGATAGAATACCCGATAAGTTTTTAAAGCACATCGAGGGTCAAAAAAGGACTTTACGAAGTTAGGGTAGAGGTCGGAAGCAATATTTATCGCATTTTCTGTTGTTTCGACAAAGGGAAGATAGTCGTACTGTTTAATGGATTCCAGAAGAAGACACAAAAGACGCCTAAGGGCGAAATTTCGTTAGCGCTAAAATTGATGCAAGAGTATTTTGATCAACAAAAGAAACAGAAATGAAAACGAAGAAGAATACTACAACATTTGAGGAGCATCTAACCAAGCGTTATGGCAAACGTGGAACCGAAGATCGTACTGCTTTTGATATTAAGGCAAAGGCCTTTATGATTGGCGAGATCATAAAAGAAGAAAGGCGTTTGGCAAAAATGACTCAGGAGCAGCTGGCTGAAAGAATAGGCGCCAAGAAGAGTTTTATATCCCGTATTGAAAGTGGCCAAACAGACATTCAATTATCTACATTATTTCGTCTCCTGGAATTAGGCCTTGGAAAAAAGGTAGAACTCAATGTTCGCTAGTTTAGAACTTAAGCTGAATTTTTTAAAGTGCCTTGTTAAAGGAAGAAGATGAAGGGAGAAGTGTGAAGCCCCCCTACACCCTCCCTTAACACTTCCCCTACAGCCTCCCCCTATTTATTGTCGTTTCCCTAACATTTCAGGACATATCTTTCCTTTCAAGACACAATCAAGACATTATCGCGACAAAAGTTACTTAATTGCGACACATTTATGCCAAAACTGATCCTGTCCGTTTTGAGTCTGATGATACTTGCGTCTTTTCGTGCCAATGCTTGTAGCGCCTGCAAGATTACCGCCAATGGACATAACTGGTTTTTGAACGATGAAGACAACTTGCGGCTCGGGTCCAGGATCTGGTTTGAGCCGGGGGACGGGCAAAAGCATGGCGTGGCCTATTTTGGTTATGGCGATGCCCTGCCCCAGGGTGGCATGAACGAAACGGGTCTGTCTTATGACGCGCTGACGGTTTACAAGAAGAAGATCGAGAATAGAGATAACAAACCGTCCATCGGCGACCGCGAAGCATTTTTGAAAAGGATCATGACCACTTGTTCCACTGCGGACGAGGTTGCGCGTTTGGCAAGGAGCTATTTTAGAGAGGGTTTATTTGGCGGCGTGTTCATCTTTGTGGATGCGGGCGGACGGTATACCATCATGGAACCCGATTCGGTGTGGGTGGGTTCGGATCCGCACTATGTGATCGCCAATTTTTGTCCGTCCACAACAGCGGAAGAAGACCGAAGCGCTTTTGCACGGTACACCAAGGGCAAAGCTTTTTTGCAAGCACCCGTTGTGAACCCGGACGCCGACTATCTCCGCAGGGCATTGGACACCATGTATGCGTGAAGCATTTTTCCCTGAAGGAGGCGTTTGCCAAAGTCGAGCATATGTATGATATAGTCAGTTTGTTTCCGCCCAATGCGGCATATGCAAAACTGCTGAGCTACCATACGCCTTACCATACACCGATCCTCAACCTTCTGCTCGCCGGCGCATTTTTCGTGTATGCGTTAACGTTGGTAATCAATGGCATAGCCTTACTGCGGAGAAAAGCGGAGAACAAAAAGTTTGCATGGTCGATGGTAGGGCTTTCAATTGTGGCACTCCCCTTGTTTGTGAAGATGATCCTGGATACCGGGATCTTTTATTTCGAGTATCCTTATGACGGCGCCTGGAATCTATACAATTATCTGCCATTGATAATGATGGTATTGGCAGGAACAGCCACCTATCAATTATTCAGGTCACCGCACAAAAAGGCCTTAACACTTCCCCTACCCCCTTCCCCTATAACACTCCCCCTATTACACTCACCCTTGCACTCAGCATAGGCTTTGCATACTGGAAATTCTTTCCCTTTAACTTTTTTGGAGCATGAAATTGACGGCAGCTTGCGAGTGAATCAGCGCCGTGTCAAATATGGGAACGGAAAGTTCACCCGGTTTGATCACCAGTGGAATTTCCGTGCAACCCAGAATCACGCCGCCAGCACCTTGTTGAATCAGTTT
>JBEISY010000187.1:0-4682 GCA_040375175.1 Chitinophagaceae bacterium | reverse complement strand
GCAGAGATCACATATAGCAATGGCACTGCAACGAAGGTTACCATGACAAGTCCATACAGAAACGCAGCCAGCTTACGGTTTCCTCCCAATTTTTTCACCAGTTTTTCAAATACCGACGCAAACGGCACCGCAAAGATCACAGCGAAAGTAAATATGCCGAGGAATACACTTAACGTGTAAAATGCAGCAGCTAAAAAAAGTAAAAACAAAATCAGTGCTACAACATTCTCCAGAAAATTTTTCTGTGTTTGCGGAGGAACTGTACTCATGTATCTGTATTTGGGTTGCCCGGGAAAGGTAGTTAAATCCCGTTGATCTCCACAGCAACTGACGCATGGCCTTCACAGATTTTTTTTAGGTGCCATTTCCCGATCGCACATTCCGCACATGCAGATTTTTCGCAATACATTTTATGCAGGGCCAGCAATCCCTGCGCGTCTTTCATATGCCTGACCTTAACGCCGGCCTTGCTGAATGCATGTACGATGCTGTTGGCTTCGGCGGGCAATGATGCCGTCCATTGCAACGCATGACTCACCTGCTCAGTATGTCCAATATGCTGGTGATAAGCCACGATGAAAGGGATGATCGTGTTCACCATCAACACATTCACCAGTTGGTCACCAACCAGTTTAGGCTGATGCACTGAAGGTTCATTGAACCGATAGTGGTCTTCCCAATAGTCAGAGGTACCCACTTTCAGGATCTGACGGATCATCTGTGGATCCTTCCATTCCTTGACCATCCTGAAAAGATCGGGCAGGTCGTGGATCAGCATGGCCAATTGCGCCAAACGAATGGTGGGAAAATTGACCGGGCGCATGCGCAGGAAATGTACGGGCACATAGGACTTCGCGAGTCGGTATTTTTTCCGGAGGAAATTATAATCGGTAAACAATTGCTTCGCATATGCGTCACCGGTATCCGGCCGAAGCAGGCCACCCTGCCCCATCAGCAGGGCTTCTACCTGTGACGGATGGTTCCTTAATTTCAACAGGATCTGATAGGGCACAGAGGCTGCAATACTTTCAAAGGCATCGGCATTGACCTTATGCCCGAAGCTCCTGCTTAAGTTTTGCCAGAAGGCTTCCTGCCAGTCCATCCCCAACGCACGAACCTTCACGTTCACCAAATCCGCTTTCTGCATCATCCGTTGTTCTGCCAGTGTGTGAACGTATTGCATGACCTGAAGCGAATCCACATTGACCAAATCCTCTTCACAAGGGATCAGTTGCTGCTTCCAGGTCCATTTATGATACTTCTGCAGGATCAGCTCGGGAACAATATCCTTCAATGCTGCTACACCACAAACACCTTCATCAGGTTCATCATCTTCCCAAACTACATGCAGGATCACATTGTCATAGTTGGGGTCCAAATGGTGACCATGCACCTGCCATTCACTTGTGCGTACATGCATTTCCACATGTCCGGCCCAGGCCTGACCACCGATGACCAGCTTGGCATGCAGGAAGTCTGGTCCCTGGTTCCGGTTCCAGAGCCCGGGATCTACCACTGTGATCTCTTCACCCTTTGTGGTAACCAGTTGCCATACATTGAACAGTTGCTGGTGCCAGATGAATTGAAGCAACATCTCATTCATCCCTGCAAACTACAATGCAAGCATGCCTGTATCAAAGGTAAAAACCACAGAAAAAAGATAGAAAAAAATCAGAAATGATCGTGGAGCGCACGCACAACCCTACTCACAGGAAGTCCCATGACATTGTAAAAATCACCACGAACCGCTTTGATGCCTATAACCCCGATCCATTCCTGTATGGCATAGGATCCGGCCTTATCATAGGGCTTATACTGATCAACATAGTACACGATGTCCGCTGCATCGATGGGATGAAAATCCACTTCAGTAATATCGGAAAATGCAATCTCTTTAAGGTGATTCCTGATCACCACGCCGGTGATCACCCGATGCGTGTTCCCTTGAAGAGCCGTCAGCATGCGGATCGCATCTTCCCGATCTGTGGGTTTACCGATAACCTGATCCTGCAACACTACCACCGTATCTGCGGCGAGTATAGGTACATGTTGCTCGTACCGTTTGTAGATCTCCTGCCGCATAATAGCATCGGCCTTCCGCCTGGCGATATGGATGGGTACCTGTTCAATGGCCATACCCTCCGGCCAGGTTTCCTCCGTTTCCATGGCCATGATATCAAAATCCACTTCGGCCCATTCCAGCAATTGCTTGCGGCGGGGAGATTGGGAAGCGAGTACGATCTTCTGCATCAGGAATACCAGTTTATGAATACCATCGATACAATACCTGTCAACATGACCAGTTTGATCAGGGTGCTGATTTCATGGAATTGTGCAGGCGTCTGTGCCGGCATCAACTTTCGCAAAATATAAAACGATGGAACGATGATGGCAGCAAAGCTAAACAGGACAGACCACCACCATCCCAATTGCATCGCGTAGATCTGCAGGATAACCAATGATGCGATCAATACGATCAACCATACGGTCACAAACATTTTCGAGACGGGTACGCCCCACACAATAGGCATGGTCCTGCAACCGTACCTGGCGTCACCTTCCATGTCTTCAATGTCTTTCACCACCTCTCGTACCAAAGAAATGATAAAAGCAAAACCACCGTAGAGTACAGCAAACTTGTATATCCTCGCCACCACTTTCTGCGCATCGCCCGGAGGCCTTGAAATACCGACATGACTGATGGCTGCATACAATACCAGCACCACCCAACCTGTCAGCAATGAAATGACGACGTTGCCAATGAGCAACTGCCGTTTGAAGGTGGTGGAATAAAACCAGAGCAGCAATACAGTGATCAGATTAAATACAGCGGGGATGGGATTGCGCAAGCGGTAAGATACCCATGCACTTAACAGCACGCCCAACACTGAAAAGCCAAGGTGCCAAAGGATGGCCCACCGCCTTTTGATGATGCTGCCTACTACAAGCCTGTTGGGTTTGTTGACGATATCGATGTTTTGGTCGAAGTAATCATTAATAATGTAACCTGCCGCCGCAATGCAGATAGACGCGCCGATCAGCACCAGCAGATCAATCCACTGCAATGGGGATGTCAATTGATACACCGAAAAACTGGGAAGGATGATGGCATAGTAAAACAGCAGCTGCGTTAGCGCGATGAAGAAGAGGTTAGGAAATCTTATCAGCCTGAAAAATGCCGCAGCTAATCTCATGGTATGAAGATAACACTCAGGTACTGGCCACTGAAATATCTTCGGACCAATTCCCCTGGATGCGCATGACTTTTTCAATTACATCCCGGACACAGCCTGAACCACCCTGCCAGGGGGAGATGTAAGCAGCCATTTCGAGGATATCGCGCGCAGCGTCCTTTGGGCAGGCACTCAGTCCAACGAGTTTCATGGCGCTGAGGTCCGGCATATCATCGCCCATAAACAATACCTGTTCAGCTGCAACAGAAAATTGTTGCATCAGTTGTTTCAAAAGACTGGCTTTGTCTTTCACCCGCTCATGCACTTCGGTGATGCCGAGTTTATTCAGGCGCTGTGCCACAGGTGTTGAAGATGAACCAGTGATCACCCACACCTGATATCCTTTCTTGACAGCGAGTTGTAAGACGTACCCGTCCCTGATGTGCATACGCCGCACCCATTCCCCATCGGGCATTACCCAAACCGTACCATCGGTGAGTACGCCGTCCATATCAAAAACAAAAGTGGTGATGCGGGAGAATTGTGGCAGGATGTCCATGGTATAAAAATAGCTATTAGCTAGTAGCTATTAGCTATTAGCCTTTATCATTCGGGAAAATACTTCATATAAGCCCTTCAATTCAGGATACTTCCCCAACATCTCCAGGTGCTTCTCCATCGTGGCCTGATCTCCCCGTATGGCGGGGCCTGTCTGCATCTCCCGAGGATGGGCATAACTGATCCGTTCTACCGTTTCCCGCAGCAGGGGCAACAAAAGATTTATGTTGAGCTGTTCTGCATCACAGTAGTCCTTTACCAACGCGAAAAGATGATTGGAAAAATTACCGGCTGCCACGGCAGCCAGATGCATCTTGCTGCGGGCTTCGTCGTTCATCTGCTGCAGGTCCGAAGAAATGGTGGATCCAAAGTCTTGCAAGATCGTCATGCATTCCGGGGTATTGGCATCAATGATCAATGGGAAAGGCGGGATGGGATCAGCTTCTTTGCGGATGCTTTGCAGGGGCCAGAGTACGCCGTAGTTTTTAGCGACAGGCATCAGTACGTCTACGGATACTGATCCGGCCGTGTGCACCACTATGGCTTTCGGGTGCTGAAACCATTGGTGTACCGTTGGCAAGGCCTTGTCTGATAGGCAAAGGATATAAAGCATGGCCTGCATATCAATATGCTTGAGGTTTGCCGCCGGCGCATTCAAACTTTTCGCCAATGCTGCAACCTCCAACCCATTTCTTCCTGCAACCTGCAGGATCCGATGGCCCGCTGCCAGCGCCCTTCTGCCCATCACGGAAGCTACATTCCCGGAACCAATGATAACTATGTCCATGTTAAAAGGATTTGAACTGTATCTTTGTTCAAGATACAAGATGAAGCTGGCACAAAAAATCGCGGTGAATTATTTGAGGGCAAAACTGAATATGCTGGCAGTGGTGTCACCGGCTATGGCGGCCGACAAAGCCTTTGATTTGTTTACGACGCCACAATATCGAT
>JBEISY010000341.1:0-3077 GCA_040375175.1 Chitinophagaceae bacterium | reverse complement strand
TCAATCGGTCTTTACTGTTTTTGATCAGGCCAAAGCATGGGTGGTGTTGAATATCTACGATGAGAACCAGGCACTGGTTAAGGTGGGAAATCCCGTACGCGTTGTTCCTGAAACCGCTCCGGATAAGGATTTCAGGGCAAGGCTGGATATGCTGGAGCCGTTCTACCGGAAGGACCACAAAACCATGACGGCACGTGTGTATTTCAACAATAGTGTACATCATATTCCGATCGGAAGCCAGGTGCGGGCTACGATATTTGGCAATGCACGTGATGCGCAATGGTTGCCCAAGGAAGCGGTGTTGACGATGGGGTTAGATAAGGTAGTCTTTCTCCGATCTTCCGGAGGATTCCGCGCCAGCAAGGTAACAACGGGTGTGGTGAATGACGGTCACGTGCAGATTAAGTCGGGGTTAGCAGAGACCGATTCCGTTGCCGTCAATGCGCAGTATCTGATGGATAGCGAAAGTTTTATCAAAGTAAACAAGGCATCATGAGAACATGGATCGTTATAATACTGTTGCTGGTTGTTGGATGTAAATCCAGGCAAGCGATTACACAAGCAGAAGATACTTACTACACCTGTTCCATGGATCCACAGGTGGTGGAAGCCATGCCCGGAAAATGTCCGATTTGCAAAATGGATCTTACGCCTGTAAAAAAAAGCAGTACCGGTAATGATGGTGTACTCGCTTTAAGTGAGCAGCAGATCATGCTGGGGAACATACGTGTGGATACCATTAAAGCGGGAAGACTGGGTGAGAGAATGGTGTTGACCGCAACCCTCAACTTTGACCAGATGAAGGCCGTGTCTGTAAGTTCACGGGTGATGGGCAGGATTGAAAAACTCTATGTCAGAAATCAAGGTGATTATGTCCGCAAGGGCATGCCCTTGTTTGATATTTACAGTGAGGAACTGAACAACGCCAAACAGGAGTATCTGCTTGCGTTGGACAAACAAAAAACCTTTGGAGAATCATCTGTAGTACCCATGGATGAGTTAGTGCGCAGTGCCAGGAATAAACTATTGTTGTGGGGTGTGGAGGAATCACAGATCAGGGCATTGGAGCAAGCAGGTAAAGCAGGAAGTACAACAACTTATTTCAGTAAAGAACAGGGCTATGTCACGTCACTGGACATCCGCGAAGGAGACTACGTGATGGAAGGGGGAACGGTTGTGCGGCTGGCGGACCTGAATACATTATGGGCCGAAGCGCAGGTGTATACATCTCAATTGGCCGATCTTGACCGCTTAAGTACTGCCATGGTTGAACTGCCGGATCTTGATGGAAAACAGATTCAGGGTAAGATCAGTTTTGTGAATCCAGAGATCAATCCTGAAACCAGGATCAATCTCATACGTGTGAGCATTCCTAATCAGGGTCTCCAGCTGAAACCAGGTATGCCAGCCTATGTGATTCTCAAAAGTCCCGCGCGGCGTATGTTATCACTGCCTATTGACGCTGTAATCCGGGATGGGCAAGGCGCCAAGGTCTGGATACAATCTGCCAGCAGGCAGTTCAGACCGGTTGAAGTGAAAACGGGCCAGGAAACCGATTACCGCATAGAGATTGTTTCAGGCTTGCGCGAAGGGGACGTTGTGGTGTTAACCGGTGCCTACCTTCTGCACAGTGAATGGGTATTCAGGAAGGGAGTTGAGATGCCCACCACACACCAGCATTAGACCGTATCTGGCGATACTATTTAATGCCATATAGCATGACATCGGCCTTGCCATTAAAGAGGCCTTTGTCTCTATACCAGAACTCCACAGACTTTAGTTTTCTTTTTCCACCCTTAAGTTCCAGCACCCGGCTTTCTGCGCCTTGAGGGATATTGAACGCGGTTTCAATTCTCTCTGGGGCGCCGCCGTCATCATATCGTACAAGGATATAGCGCATTTCAATATCAGAATCAACCACCTTGAACTTCAGTTTACGGAAAAAATCATAAGGACCTGCCACCACAATCACATCGTGATCATTACTGCTTTTTGCCGAGGTGGTGCCAAGGTAGCGCCAGCTTCCGGTTGGACCGCTTTTTGGCTTTACTACATTTTGTGCGGAAGCACCAGCGCTCATCAGGACACATAGTGTAAGAAAGATGATTTTTTTCATGTTGCTGCGTTAAATGACGGTTTTGAAGGGTAACGATGCGAAGATAAGCATTCATTCTACGTCGTTTGATGCTAGGAAAGCGTGGGATCAAGGAAAGATGAATCAAATCTTATCATTCCAGTTGAATCGATAACTTTAAGATATGGGTCAACGGCACAAGATAGGTATCATCATCTTGCTGGGCATACTCAGCATTTCATTTCTGCTGGGCAATGAGCATGAACAAAATAACTGGCCGGAGTACCTGGGCGGACCGGATCGAAATCATTATTCTCCATTGACGCAGATCAACACGCAAAATGTGAAGGAATTGGTGAAGGCTTGGGAGTATCACACTGGCGACAGCGGACAGATCCAGTGCAATCCCATTATTATCGATGGGGTGATGTATGGCATGACGGCGGCAACCATTCCTTTTGCCATTGATGCGGCCTCGGGCAATGAGATCTGGCGGAAACAGGATTCATCAAAGTTCCCCTGGTACAGCACCAGCAGGGGCGTGGTGTATTGGCGTGATCCCATCGATCCAAAACAACAACGGATCCTCTATACCAACGAGTCTTTTCTATATGCGCTGGATACTCAAACGGGAACCCTGATCAACAGTTTTGGAGACAGCGGAAGGGTTAGTCTGAAAGCGGGATTGGGCCCAACAGCAAAGGATAAATTTGTGATCAGCAATACGCCGGGTACTGTTTTTGAAGACCTGATCGTGATGCCGCTCAGGTTGTCTGAGGGTACCGATGCCGCTGCGGGATTTATACAGGCTTTTAACGTCCGAACGGGAAAACTTGCCTGGGTGTTTAAGACGATTCCCTCTCCGGGTGAGCCTGGGTATGAAACCTGGTCCCCAAATAACTACAAGAATACGGATGTGGGCGGCGCGAATAATTGGGCCGGTATGGCGGTGGACCGTAAACGGGGAATGCTGTTTGTGCCTACGGGATCTGCAGCGTTTGAT